>DATIPL010000351.1:0-2024 GCA_035471965.1 Gammaproteobacteria bacterium | reverse complement strand
GGGGCGGCAGCGGCGGAATCGCCGCCGCGGTGCGCGCGGCGGAGTATGGCGCGCGATGCGCCGTGGTCGAAGAGCATAAGCTGGGGGGCACCTGCGTCAACGTCGGCTGCGTGCCGAAAAAAGTGATGTGGTACGGTGCCTCGATTGCCCACATTCTCGAAGATTCACGCGACTACGGGTTTGACGTCAACGGCGCGGATTTCGACTGGGGTCGACTCAAGGCATCCCGGGACGCTTACGTCGCACGGCTCAACGACGTTTATCGCTCCCGTCTGGAGTCCAACGGCATCGCCGAGTTTCACGGGCACGGTCGCTTTACCGGCGAACGATCGGTGGAGGTGAACGGCGATCGGCTGACGGCGGATCATGTTCTGATCGCTGTGGGTGGAGCGCCTGCGTGGCCGGACATTCCCGGCGCCGAGCACGGGATTTCTTCCGATGGATTCTTCGAGCTCGATCGTTGCCCCGAACGAGTCGTTGTGGTCGGCGGCGGATATATTGCGGTAGAGCTGTCGGGTATGTTCCAGGCGCTCGGTGCAGAGGTGAGCATGGTCATCCGCCGCGATCTGCCGCTGCGTGGCTTCGACCAGAGCATTCGCGTGGCGCTCCGCGAGGAGCTCGAGCAGTCGGGAATAGAAGTGCTGCCGGAAACTCTGGTGGAACGGGTGGAGCGAAGCGGCGACGGCATGATCGTGCATCTGACTCAGGGACGTCGTTTCGAAGACGTGGATGCTTTGCTTTGGGCGGTCGGGCGTTTACCGCGCACTTCCGAGCTCGGGCTCGAGGCTGCCGGCGTCGATATCGGGCAGGGCGGGGCCATATCGACCGACGCGTTTCAGAACACAAACGTCGAAGGCGTCTATGCAGTCGGCGACGTCACAGGACATGACGAGCTCACGCCGGTGGCGATTGCCGCCGGACGCAGGCTTTCCGATCGCATTTTCGGCGGAATGAGGGACCGCAAGCTCGAATACGAAATGATCCCGACCGTGGTGTTCAGTCATCCCACCATCGGAACGGTGGGGATGACCGAAGAGCAGGCTCGGTCGAGCCACTGCGAAGAGGTGCGCAGCTACGAAGTGCGATTCACGCCCATGTACCATGCGTTTACCAGGAAGAAACACGGGACGGTAATGAAGCTCGTGGTAGTGGGCGAAGACGAGCGCATCGTCGGCTGTCACATTCTCGGGCTGAGTGCCGATGAGATGTTGCAGGGATTTGCCGTCGCTATACGCATGGGAGCGACGAAACGGGATTTCGACGAAACCGTGGCCATTCACCCGACCAGCGCGGAAGAAATGGTGACGATGCGGTGAGTCGGTGGTTGGATCCCGAAGGTCCCGCATCTGGAGTCGGCCTCCTGCTTGACCTATAGTGATCGCGGATCGTTTGCCAAATCGATTCACAGGTCGCACGCCGGATGCGGGACGCGTTTCTTATCATCTTGTATGGCCTGATCATGGTGACCGGCTGCTCATCTGTCGAACAGCGCAGAGCGCTGGAAAAAGAGTTCGCCCGCATGAGTGGCGTCGAACGCGCTCGCATGGGCGCCAACTTTTTCCGCGACGCCGGGATCTCATGTCCGGAAGGTCTGCATAACGCGTTCGCTTCCCGGAGCTATGAGTGTCTTTCCGTCCGCATGAAGATCGATCGATTTTGTCTGACTCTAAAATGACGAAGTTCGACTCGTGGAGCCAGTGTGACGAGTGCGGCTTTCAAGGGCTGATGGAGTTTTGCACCAGGCAAGACGAAACCTACGACGATCCTGAGGCTCTGGGCGTGATGATGGACTGCGTTTGTCCGGCGTGCGGCGAGCGCGAGTCGGTGCTGGTGGTCATGGAGCAGTATGAAGAGATGCTGCAGATGGCTAAAAACGTCGAGCAATCGAAGACGCCCAGGCAGTAAATTCTGCGGCCCCGTTCGCGACGTGGAGCCGTAATCGCGGCGGAGCTGAGTCAATCGCGTGCAGTTCCATGAGATTGTGGTCGACAATAGTCTCCATTTTGACGCTCGCCGCCGCGGTG
>DATIPL010000350.1:0-1839 GCA_035471965.1 Gammaproteobacteria bacterium | reverse complement strand
TCCGTCTGATGTATTTTGAAAAACCGGAGGAGCCCCTGCCGGTGGCGTCATCATCCGAGATGCGGGTGATGATGAGCACCAATGCGCTGGCCATCCTCGCGCTGGGCGTGTACCCGGGCGGACTGCTGGCGCTGTGCGTGCAGGCGCTGCCGGGCTAACTTTTCGTTTCGTCTTCTTCGTCGCCGGGATCGGGCACGTCTGGTCCGAAAGTCGCCAGGGGCTGACCCATCAGAACGGGCGTCCCGGGGGCGAGCTTCGAACGCCAGGCCGCGACTTTGCGATCAAATAGCACCACCACCGTGGATCCCATGTTGAAACGTCCCAGTTCCGCGCCCCGCGCAAGGGTCATCGTGGTCACCGGGGGATCGTATCGCCAGCGGGTGACCTCACGTTGCTTCGCCGGCGTCACCAGACCGTGCCATACGGTTTCAATGGCGCCGACGAAAACAGCGCCTACCAGGACGACGGCCATCTGTCCCGCGACGGTTTCGAACCAGCAGATGACGCGCTCATTTCGAGCGAACAGGCCGGGTATTTCTCCTGCAGTGAGCGGATTCACGCTGAAAAGGCTGCCGGGCACGTAGACCATCTGTTTCAGTACGCCGCCAAAGGGCATATGCACCCGGTGATAATCCTTGGGCGCAAGGTAGAGAGTAAAATAGCTGCCGTTTTCGAAGCACTTCGCCGTTTCGCCTTTTTCAGCCAGCAGCATGGGAACGGCATATCGGTGCGACTTGGCCTGAATCAGGGCGTTGTCTTCGACGGTGCCGAAGTCGTAAAGCACACCGTCGCCGGGAGAAACCACGGAGCGCGCGTCTTTGGGCAGTGGCCGGATGCCCGGCTTGAGCGCGCGGGTAAAGAAGCTGTTGAAATCCTTGAATGCCTTCGGACTTCGCACCTCGGCGGCGCCCATGTCAACGCCGAAGCGGCGGATGAACCAGTGGATTTGTAGATTTTTCCAGGGCGCAAAGCGGATCCGTGTGGCCCGGTACATGAGCGCCGACAACAACCGCTTGGGATACATGTGCTGGAGCAGCACCCGGAGGCTGGGGCGTTTCCCGGATTCCGCTGGACCGTCAGCTTGCGGCTTGCCTTGGTTCACGGCTATCGACGACCATGCTTTGCAGCGGGGCTGGGCGGTGCCCGCGACCGTTTCCTCAGGAAGCTCTGATTATGCAGAGCTTAGTAGAATTGGCCAGTGTATACGGGCGCAACGAGATGGCCCGAAGGAATATCAGCATGATCAAGTTCCACAATCCAGAAAACGTGGCCCCTCCCTTTGGCCACTACAGTCATGCCGCGCTGACGGAGAAGGGCGCGCGCTGGCTCCATGTTTCCGGCCAGGTGGGCGTCAAGCCGGACGGCAGCATGGCGCAAGGTATCGATGCTCAGTGCGAATGGGCGTGGAAGAATCTTCTCGGAATTCTCGAGTCGTCCGGCATGGGGGTCGCCGACGTGGTCAAGACGACCGTTTATCTGGTCAACGCCGATCACGTGGCGGTGTTTCGAAAGGCACGGGATCGAGTTCTCGGCGAACATCGCCCGGCGTCCACGCTGGTGGTGGTTCAGGCGCTGGCGTCCCCGGAGTGGTTGGTGGAAATCGAGCTGCAGGCCGCTCGCGCCTGAAGTTGCGTGCGCCGACGATACGTCGTTGCCCGCACAGTCATCACGATTTCATAACGATCCGCACGCGGCGGTTGCAGCCGGGCGCGGCGCGGGGGTTAACTATCGGCCGGATGGTCAAAGGCCGATCCGTCGATGAAGGATAGACATCACCGGGAAAGCCGTGATGGCCGTTGAGATGGTGCCCCGAGCAGGAGTCGAACCTGCGACCTTCCG
>DATIPL010000349.1:0-1585 GCA_035471965.1 Gammaproteobacteria bacterium | reverse complement strand
TCCGACTGGGTGAGGGTGGGTACGACCGCGGCGGCGCCGATGGCGAGAATCAGGACCACGCCCAGCATCTCGGCCAGTGTGTGCCCGGAGCTGCGAATGCACGGATTGCCGCAATTTGCCGACACGGAGCGAGCGCTCAATCGTCATCGACCCTAGTTGTTGTTGGGCAGCAGCTGGCCGGTGACGTTGTCGAACACCCATCCGGTGGTGCCGTCCGGCGCGGGATTCAGCACGCCGGCGGTAACGATCTTCACTTTTGTCTGATCGGCCACAGTGGTGATCTTGGTGTTCGCTGGAATTTCCTGCACGTACGGACCGAGAAGCGTGCCGTCGGTACCGGTGCACGTCTTGCCGTCATTGAAGCTGAACTCGGTGAGCGCGGAGACGAACGACGCTTCCGTGTTCACGACGCCGCCCGAGGCGACGCCCGCGGGGCAGGTGGCGCCGGTGGAATCCACGGCGCTCGGCCAGTGGCCGTGCTCCTGACGGTAGAACTCGACGGCCGAGCGCAGGTTCTGCAGGTTCGTCTGCACCGCGGCGTCCTCGGCGTCGGTGGTGCTGGCGGCAAACTGCGGCACCACGATTGCGGCGAGAATTCCCAGTATGATGACCACGATGAGCAGCTCGACCAGCGTGAAGCCGTGCTGAAGGGTGGGTTTCGCAATTCTCATGACGTCTTACTCCAAATGCATCTTTAGTACTCTGGCCGAAGGAAACTCCCTGGGCCGTGTTTCTGTAACGCGCTGACGCGAGCGATTTGCGCCTATCCGGCAACCAGCGCAAAGCAGACCGCCGCCGCTGCCAGCAGCAGCGCTCCCAGCGCCCTCGGCTGTCTCCGGATCCACTGATCCCAGTAAATCGCCCGCTCGAGCACCGGCCGGTTGAGGACTTTTTCGATGCCCTGTTCCCCGGGAATCCCGGCGCGAAGGCTCAGCACCGGGCGCTCCCCGACCGGCCGGTTGAGGACCTGCTCCAGGCGCTCGAGGGTGCCCGGAAACAGCACCATCAGCAGGCCGAAGAAGAACAACGGGATGGCGACGGTAAGGATCAGGTACTCGGTCATGGTCGTTCGGCCTCCATCGGTCGCTCTCAGCACCGGTTCCTCGAAAGGCGCCCCTTCGGCGCCGCATCGAGTCCCGGCATTGACCTCTTTTTCTAACGATAAATCAGTAAGTTCCGCGCACTTCGTCAGTATAGGTTCCGGTTCCCGGGATGGTCCTTTTATTCACGCGCAACGAGCGTGACGGCGCGCACAAAATTACAAAAATTCCTCTTGACCGTTGTTCCCCGGGTCGCGATTGCCCCGGTCAAAGCCCCGACCTGACTCTCATGGCGCAGCCGCATCGCGCCCGGTCCGGAATTAACGGCATGGCCACGGATAACTTTAGTTCGCGGATTTGGAAAATGTGGCCGGGACGGACGTCCGGGCTCGGCGGCGGTCAGCCGACGGCCCGAGAGAGCTTGAAAATGGGCAGGATGAGCGAGCTTACGATCAACGCGACCACCACGCCCATGACCAGCAGCATGGCGGGCTCCATCAGGCGCGCCATCCGGTTGAGCTGGTTTTCGAGCTCACGCTCGTAGT
>DATIPL010000348.1:0-8196 GCA_035471965.1 Gammaproteobacteria bacterium | reverse complement strand
CGCACTTCGCTTGGACCAGACATGGGTTCGCCGCACCCGCGGATATGCTGCCCACGCAGCAACGGCAGTCGCGACCGAAGCCATGAACAGCGCGGCGTGCACGGAAACCGGCAGTTCGAAAGCCAGGTGAAGACCGGCGAGCGCACCCACGGGTATGAGCAGATTGTCCGCTCCGTTCCGGGCGCCGGCTTCGAGTAACGTGGTGACCGTGGCCACCACCAGCGCCGCGGCAACGATAGAGCCCGACTGAACCGGGGTCATGACCGCAAGCACCGCAACTGTGCACGCGAAGGCTATATGGAAAAACGTGGAAGACCCTTCCAGGCTCTTACGCGACCCGAACATGCGGAATCGGTGCCTGCCGCCCCCCCAACCGGACACCATGGCCGCCGTGTCGGCGAGCGCCGTTACCAGAATGGCGGTGCAGTAATAGGCGGGCTCGTGTGCAGAAAGCAGGTAGGCTGCGACCACACCGGCAATGAAATAAAACTCGCCCCGCGATTTGCGGCGCACGTCGAAGAGCGCGTCTCCGAAGCGAAGACTGACGGGCGTCCAGGTCTTCACCGCTCTGAACCAGGCCAGCGCGAGCGCCGCCAGCACCAGCACCTGCCAGGCCGAGTCGAAAATCCACGGAAAACCTGCGGCGATCAGCCCCATCTCCACGTGCAGTGTCTTGCGCGCGGTTTCGGCGGACACGCCGCCGCGCCGGCGCCAGGCGCTCAGCGCTGCCATCGACGCGGCGAGCACCGTGAGGCAAGCCAGTATTCCGACCAAAGGGATCACGCTGCTTCCTCCAATACAAAGCCCTCATAGAAAAAGGCCTTGTCACGCGCGTGCAGATCCGCTGCGAGGGCGCCGAGGGGACGCAGAATCTGTGCCAGGGATTCCGGTCTGCGGCGCGGAACCAGCAGGTTCCAGTAGGCAATTCGGCCTCCCGGGCGCAACGTACGCGCGATGCGATCCAGCGTGCGCTCGAACTGCCCGCGCGACATGTACTCGAACACATCGCTGAAATTGCAGTGATCGATGGTTTGCGTACCCGTCTGATCGAAAAATTCCTCAAGGGAGCCACAATGCCATTCGAGTCGTTCCAGATTAGCGCGGATAGCGTCGAAGTTTTCCTCGCGCAAAGCAAAGGGCAGCGCGCTTTGATAGCGCCCGGTAAGGATCCACTGCAGGTACGGGTTTTCGCCCGGGTCTAGGACCGTCAGCGCGTGCCGGGTGCGTGCCAGAATGCGCCCGGCGACGTCACCGTCCACATAGCGAAACGTGTCGGGATGGCGGCCAAGACGAGCCATCACAAAGCGCGAGAAGAAACTGCGGAAGAGAATGCGCCAGCGATGATTGTCCCACTCGCGAATGTAGAATGATTCTCGCTCAGCCCGTGATCGGCAATGGAGCAAACGTTCGACCCGCTTTCTCGAGTGCGCAAGCGGCAAAATAAACTTACGGAACATCGCGAGATAGCGATCGAACCGCCCTGCCGATCCGACACCCGTCTCGATCCAGGCTGGACAGGCGTCCCAGAATCCGCGCGCTATCGGCGAGAGGCGGCTGCGGCAGCGAGAATAAAGAGTCAATCGCCGGACGCTGTCGCGGAAGCCGAGCAGCTCGAGCATCGCTTCCCAGCTCAACTCAGAATAAGCGGCAACCCGGAGTTCGAGGCACGCAATCTGCGCCGGATTGAAGTCGATGGCCGTGACCCGCAAAGGACTGCGTGCCAGCAGCGCGAGCGTATTGTCGCCGGCCGAGGCTATGGAGAGACAAACGTCGCCCGGACGGACGTCGAGCGCCTCGAGAAGCACGTCTGCATCTTCCCAGCATTGGGAATAACGCAATCCCGAGAAAGAGGCGCGACGCATCATTTCACTTTGCATAGCGCCCCTCCGTTATTCCGGCGAGCCCGGCCGCGGCCGGCCCGGGGCCGTCGCGCGGTCCGGAAGCCCTCCGTGCGTTACCGAGCCGCGGTTTGAGCCCGACGATCAGGGCCGGCATCAGTAAGAGATCCGCAATCACTCCCGCCGCCAGGCCAACCGCCATGAGGAGGCCAAACCAGATTATCGACTTAATCTCCGCAAGCCCGAAGACGGAGAAGCCGAGAGCGAGAACCACCGTGGTCGTCACGATGGCGTAACCTGCCGTGCGCGCCGTCGTACACACTGCCTTTGCATGGCTGTCGCTGCGCCGGCACTCGTGGCACAACCGATGAAGAAAGTGGACGGTATCGTCGACCACTATGCCGAGCACGACGGCGGCGATCGTGACCGTGGCGACGTCGAGTCTGATCCCCGCGAGCCCCATGATGCCAAGGATGAAGACAACAGGTATCAAGTTTGCGGGGATCGCGAGCGCCGCGACCCTGGCCGAGCGGAAGAGGATCCCGATGACGCCGAACACGGTGAGAAAGGCCAAGGCGAAGCTCCAAAGCTGCGATCGGACGATGTCGGTCGTCATACGCACGTAGAGCGGGAGATAGCCGGCAGGCGCGGCAACTACGCCGGACGGAAACGATGCAGCAGATTCAACAGCCCGGATGGTGCGCTCCAGACTGCGCGCGGATTGCATGGGCACGCCGAATGTCACGCGCAATCCATTGCGGTTGTCGAACAATGTGCTCGTCAGGGCTGTTTCCGATAACGCACGCATTTTCACCAGCAGAGCATCCAGCTCAGTCTGGGACTGCGGAAGCTCGAACGCCGACTGCTCGCCTCCCATTTCGAACTGCCGGATCCGCTTGACGACATCGACATATGATTGACTCCAGCCGATGCCGGGAATGCGCCCGGCAGCCCGTTGCCAGCGATCGACGGCTTGCAGCAGGTCGAGGCGAGGCACACCGCCAGACGTGCGGACCTCGAACTCCAGGGGCGTGTAAGGCGCAATGCGGGATTCGATGAAGGCCGAGTCACGGCGAACCGGATGGTCTTCGAACAGAAAGTCAATAGTGTATGTATCCACATCGACTCGCGTCGCGGCGGCGATGAAAAATGCGAGAACGAGTGCGCCGGAGGCAAGCACCGCTGTGGAATTTCGTATGGAAAGATCCGCCAGGCGCGATGCCACCTGCCGAAGCGTGGACGTCCGCCCGGGTGCCGGTTCAGCGGCTTCCCAGGCAAGCGCGAAGACACAACCGATCATCGTGAGCACCAGGGCGCCAATCAAGCCGGCTGCACCGAACAAGCCGAGTTCCCGGACCACCGGAAGCGATGACGCGGTTAGCGACAGCAGTCCCGCCGCGGTGGTGAGCGTATTCATCAGGCACGGCCTGAACATGAAGCCGACACCATGAATGACCTTCGTCTCTCTCCCAGCCGAGGCGCGCGTTTCGGCCACGTGCAGCAGCACGTGTACGCATCCTGCGGTGGTAACGACCAGCACCAAGGTCGGCAGGATGGAGGTGACAATGTTCAGGCTGCGGCCGGCCGCCGCGTAGATTCCCATTGTCCAGGCGGCCGCAGCAAATGCGATCGAGAGGGTTACGAGTGCGGGGAAGATCCGACGGTAGAACAGAATCAGCAGGAAGAAAATTACACCCGTCGCCGCGCAGAACAGTTTGAAGCCATCCACGATGGAAAGCTCGTTGAGCGCAGCGAAGAGAACGCCGAATCCTGCCTTGTGATAAGGGGCCCGCAATGGCGTGAGCGCTTTATCGATATTCGCGAGTATCAGATCGCGCTTTCTGTCCATGTCCTCGAGCTTGGCCATCCGAACGATCAGCAGGGCCGTATCACCATCGCGGCTCACCAGACGATCGACGAGCGCCGGGTCATTAAGAATGCGCGCGTGCGCCGAGGCGTCTCCGATGCGCGTTCCTGGAACGTCCAGTATTGAATCTATTGAAGCAACGCCTTCGACGGTTTCTAACGCCAATCTTGCGCGCTCGAGCAGCGCGAGCCCGTGCGAGGTTACGATCCCTTCCGGCTCGTGGAATGCAATCACCACCGACTCGTCGTTGCCGTAAACGCCCTGGAAGCGGCGGTAGGAGACCAGCGCCGGGTCGTCCTCGACGAACCAGATTTCGAGCGAGTTATCTACGCCGATACGCGCGGCTTGCCAGCAAGCCGCGAGCGTGAGCGCAATGCACATGAGGACCAGGGGCCAGCGCCAATGCCAGATGCAACCGACGATGCGATCGCCGGCAGTCACGCCGCTCTTTCCCCGATTTCACGCGTGACCCGTGTCACGCTGCCGCTGTCGCCATCCAGCTCGATCAGGTCATCGTCGCTCAGCCATTCCGTTACACCAGCTATTCCGATCACCGTCGGAATGCCGAGCTCGCGGGCAACGATTGCGGTATGCGAAAGTAAACTGCCGTGCTCGATCAGCAGTCCTTTGGCACCGCTAAACAATATCACCCAGCCGGGATCGGTGCGCTCGGCAACGAGGATCTCGTCCCGGCCGAGCCGCGCCCCTCTCGGGTCCTTCACGATGCGAACCCGACCTTGAATGCGCCCCGACGAGGCCGGCTGTCCGGTACGCTTTTCGCCGCATTCGCCCGCCTCATCCTCCTGGCGCCGCTCGCGCCCCTGGAAAGTATGAGCGTGATGAACGATGCCTCGGGTTTCGAATCGCCCGGCGGGCGCCTCCATTTTTCGATAGCGGTAGAACTCCGTTCTGCGCAGTGCGGCGAGGCCGCGCAGATCGGTGCAGGTGGTGGTACCTTCGACGAAACCGAGTATTTCTTCGAGCTCCAGATAAAACACGTCGCGCGCGTCATCCAGCATTTCGAGCGCGTGCAGGCGTCTACCCAGCTCAACGAAAATCCTGCGCACCCGGCCAAAGACCCGGGTGCGTTCAAAGCGTAGATTCTCGCGATCGCGAACCCGCGCGCGGGCATTGCGCAGTACCCAGCGGAACAACCAGTAACGAAGCGGACTGGCGCCTAAAACTTCACGCACTCGGCACTCCGCCGTCGCGCGCGGATCGACTTTTGGACGAGCCTGGCCGCGATGGCTTCGGGCGAGCTCGCCAATTGAGCGGAGCAGCGGCAACGGATCGTCTTGCAGGGTCGGACTCTCAAGCTTCAACTCCTCGAGACAGCGATCGCCGAACTTCGTCAGATAGGCCAGGTATAGAATCTGAAGCTTTGGAAAGCCGATCATTGCCCGCTCGATAATGTGCCTCGGCGCCCGGCAAAGCAGACTGGGCCAACCGGGACGTCTCCTTGCGACGTCCGCCATCTCGAGCATGCGTCGCGCGGGCTCGACGCTGATAACATTTCCTTCACCCTGGAGCAGGTTGTTGGCGAGGCCGCGATCACGCTCGTCGAACCAGCGTTTGACCATCCGCCCGAGAGCGCCGTGAAAGAACATGGCGAAGTAATCGTTGACAAGCGGCGCGTCCCATTTTCTGAGCAGACTGCCAACGAGCTCGTGCCATTGGCCGATCAGCTCGTCCGCACGCATGTCTTCGAGGGGCATTTCAGATGAGTTCAACGCCGCGTCCACGCGATCTTTGAAGTGATCGATGCAGCGTTCGATCTTCAGGTGATTGAACCAGGCCGACGCCAGGACTACGGCCATACTCCAAAGGCGCCGATACTTGGAAGCATTTGGACGGTAATCGATCTTCTGGAGTGCCTCGGTGCTGACTTCTTCGCGCAAACCCAGCATCTGATCCAGATGGGCCCGGTTGTGGCGGAAGCCCGGAGTCAGTGCGAGCAGTTGGTACCATGAGAGCAGGTTATAATAGATGCGCCCGCGTGTAAGACCGATCATTGAACGCAGCGCCCGCTCGTTGGCCGAAATGATGTCCTCGTTCACGCCGCCAATGCGGCACAGCTCCCGGTACACGTGGGAATAGGCCAGGCGAACAAACGAAAAGGTGAGCGGCGTGGTCACGCCCGCATAGCTTTCAGCGATATTGCTGTTGTCCCACACCCCGATGGACGCATCGGGATCCGTCATTCCCGCGAGCGAAGTGATGGGCCGCGACTGCAACAGACAGAGCTCGCCGTCGGCGATCGCCCACTCGATATCCTGAGGCATGCCGAAGTAATGCGCACAGCGGCGCGCCAATGCGGCGACCTCTTGCACCTGTTCCGGGCTGAGTGCGGGAGCACGCACAAGTTCGCGGGAAAGGGTGTATCTCTCGACGCCGGATTGGGGCGTGTTCAAGGGCCGATATGCGCTGTGCTTTTCTGCTATCGAGGACGAGAGGATACGGCCCGACCGGTCGACTCTAAACTCATCACCAGCGCATTCGCCGGTGGCAAGTGCGCAGCCGAGCCCGTGCACGGCGGCGATCACGGCCACGCCGCGCTGACCGCTTACCGGGTCGGCGCTGAAAGCAATGCCGGCGGCATCGCAATCGATCATGCGCTGAATCAGAACCGGCGGCAGCACGTTCCCGGATGCTGCTCCGAGGGACGCTCGGTAATTCTGCGCGCGCCGACTGAATGCCGATCGCCAGACATCGGCGACGCGATCCGCAACCGCTTCGGCACGCACGCTCAAATAGCTTTCGAACTGGCCGGCAAAGGAGCGCGCCTGTCCGTCTTCCTCGGGCATGGAAGAGCGCACCACAACAGGCCGGTGGCTCGCGCCAAGCTTCGCAACGGCGCGGTCCAATGCGTTTCGAACTTCCGCGCTCGGGGTAATTTTCTGTGCCATTCCTCCGACGGCGTCCTTGCGGAACAGGTCTTCGAGGTTGCAACCCATATCCTTCGCGCTGGCGCGAAAGGCGTCGGGAGAAAGTACAAACCACGGCGGAACCGGCAATCCCGCGCGATCGAGCTCCAGGAGCGCTGCCGCCTTGGCACCCAGCTTCTCAGGCGCCGACGGGGAGTCGATATCGAAAATGAAGGTCATCAAGTTACTCCGTTCAGGAGAGCAGAAAAACGAGCGGACCAAGACCGGCGTAAGCGGCGAGGGTGACAACGCCCGAAAGGGCTTCGATGCGGCGCGCGCGCTGACCCGCGGGCCGGCGCAGGAATTGCCATGAGCTGAGCAAGGCAGCACAGCTCAACGCGCCAAGCCCCAGGGCGAATTCTGGGGTGATCCCGATCAAGGTTGCCGCCGCCAGCGCGCTTATGCCTGCGAGCCCGAATGCAGACAGCCACGCGAGCACTGCCCTGCGGCGGCCCCACACCCGCGTGTAAGTGTCCACGCCGGGCTCTTCGTCGATCGGCGCCCGGATTTTGCGCGCGATCTCGAGCATGGTGCCGAAAAAGACGCTCGCTGCGATCAGCCAGATCAGGCCGGAGGGCGGCCCGCCCCGGCCAGGCAACCAATAGTGGGCGCTGGCGTATAAGGTGATGAATCCCACCATCGGCATGTGGCTAACGAGGTAGGCAAAAGGACGGGCTTTAAGCCATTTCGGAACGAAGAATTCGACTGTCATCAAGCCCAGATACAGCCACGCCAGGAACAGCAGTGACACAATTTCAGGGTCGAACCACGCCGCGAGCAGCAGCTGCCCGAGGGCGGCGATGGCGCCAATGCGCCCGAGCTCCTCGAGCTTCACCAGACCGCGCGGCACGGGTCGGTAAGGCCGGTGGCGCCGGTCGTCCTCGCAATCCTTGAACTCGTCGGCGATGCGCATCAGCGCGAAGAACAGAAACACGCTCAGGGTGGCGGGGATGAACACTTGAGCGTCAGGGGGCACCGACGCGCCGGCCGCGAGTGCCGAGAAGCAGAGGACTGAATAAGCGAGCACCGCCGCCAGCAGGCCGAAGGACAGAAGTGGAAAACGCTCGCGTTGATAGACCCACCAGCGGTTTGTCATATCAACCCCCGGAGCTCAATCGATCTCGCGGCCGCGTGCGAGTCTTGAATGCGCGCGCCCAAACTCGCCTGCCGCAATCGCACCGATGATTGAGAGTTCGCCGGCGAGCACCAGCGCGGCGCAAAGCTCCGCGAACGCACGGCACGGATCTGCCTCGGGTAGATTCAGAATCTCGAGACATGCGTGCTGGCTGGGCAGGTGCGTGCCTCCGCCGACGGTGCCTACAACCACGGCGGGCAGGGTCACCGCAGCGTACAGCGCACCGTGATTAGCATGTTCGAAGCGGGTCACGCCTACGGCCGATTCCGCGACGCAGGCGGCATCCTGCCCGCAGGCGATATAAAGCGCGGCCAATCCGTTGGCAAAGTGACCTTGGACGCCGATGGTGCCCGACAGCACACCGCCGAGCGCGGCCATGCGCCAGTAATTGATTATCCGCTCAACGCTGGTATTCAAGCCCTCCTCGACCAG
>DATIPL010000347.1:0-5318 GCA_035471965.1 Gammaproteobacteria bacterium | reverse complement strand
TCGAAGAGGATCTTCATGTCCTCGACACTGTCGATGGCCACGCCCGCCTTGCCCACGTCACCGACGACCCGCGGGTGGTCGGAGTCGTAACCGCGGTGGGTTGCCAGATCAAAGGCAATCGAAAGACCGGTTTGCCCGCCTTCGAGATTCTTGCGGTAAAAGGCGTTGGATTCTTCCGCGGTGGAAAACCCGGCGTACTGGCGAAGCGTCCAAGGCCGTCCAGCGTACATGGTGGCGCGGGTGCCGCGCACGAAGGGCGGGAAACCGGGCAAGGCCCCCAGGTGGTCGAGCGCCTCCAGATCCACGGCGGTGTAGAGCGGCTTGACCTCGATGCCCTCCGGCGTCGACCAGTTGAGATTTTCGGCCGGGCCTCCTTTAAGCTCCTTTTCCGTCAGCGCCAGCCAGTCTGCCAGGGTCTTGTCGGGAAATTCAGCCATTGGTGCTTTCGCTCCCGCGCTCGAACTGGAGCGCGTTCATCTTTCAACGCAACGCTAAAAGAGAGTCTAGACGACCGTTCATCCACACCTTCGCCGAAGCGGTTTCATGCGTTCCGCGCATATCCTACGCGCCTCAAGGCCTCGGTGATCTCGTCGAGAATCGCCGGGTCATCGATGGTCGCCGGCATTTTCCAGGCTTCGTCGTCTGCGATTTTCTGCATCGTCCCGCGCAGAATCTTTCCGGATCGGGTCTTGGGCAGCCGTTTCACCACCACGGCAGTCTTGAACGCCGCCACCGGCCCAATCTGATCGCGAACACTTTGCACGGCTTCCCGGACGATTTCGTCTTCAGTCCGGTCTACGCCGGCGTTCAAAACCAAGAAGCCGACGGGAAGCTGTCCCTTCATCTGGTCGGCGACACCGACGACGGCACACTCCGCCACGTCCGGATGAGCCGCCAGCACCTCCTCCATACCGCCGGTGGAGAGCCGATGCCCGGCGACATTGATGATGTCGTCCGTGCGCGCCATGACGAACACGTAGCCGTCCTCGTCGATGAACCCCGCGTCCGCCGTCTTGTAATAGCCGGGATACTCGTTCAGGTACGCTTCCTTGAAGCGTTCGTCGGCGTTCCAGAGCGTGGGAAAAGTTCCCGGCGGCAGCGGCAGCTTGATCACGAGGGCGCCGATCTCGCCGGCATCGACCGGCTTGCCGTCTTCTCCCAGGACCTGCACGTTCATGCCCGGCGCCGGCTTTGACGGCGAACCCGGCTTGATCGGTAGCGACTCGATGCCGACACAGTTCGCGCAGATCGACCATCCGGTCTCCGTTTGCCACCAGTGATCGATGACCGGCACTTTGAGCTTTTCTTCTGCCCACTGGAGGGTATCGGGATCGGTTCGCTCGCCCGCCAGGAACAATGTACGAAACCCGGAAAGGCCGTAGTTCTTGATCAGCTCACCTTTGGGGTCTTCCTTCTTGATAGCCCGGAAAGCCGTCGGCGCAGTGAACATCACCGAAACCTTGTGCTCTGAAATCACCCTCCAGAAAACACCGGCGTCGGGCGTTCCGACCGGCTTTCCCTCGAACAGCACGGTGGTGTTTCCGGCGAGCAGCGGCGCATAGACGATGTACGAGTGGCCCACGACCCAGCCCACGTCGGAGGCCGCCCAGTAGACTTCTCCCGGCTCGACGCCGTAGATGTTCTTCATCGTCCACTTGAGCGCCACGGCGTGCCCGCCGTTGTCCCGCACCACGCCTTTGGGCTGACCCGTGGTGCCGGAGGTGTAGAGAATATAAAGGGGATCCGTCGCCTCAACGGGGACACAGTCGTGTGGCTCGACGGAACCCATGGCTTCCTTCCAGTCCAGATCCCTGCCCTCGGTGAGATCGCAGGTCCTGGTCTGACGCTGAACGATGACGCACTTGTCCGGTTTGTGTCCGGCACGCTCGATCGCCTTGTCGAGAAGCGGCTTGTACTCCACCACCCGGCCCGGCTCGATGCCGCAGGAGGCGGAAACGATGACCTTGGGCTTGGCGTCGTCGATGCGCACGGCCAGCTCGTTGGCGGCGAACCCGCCGAACACGACCGAATGCACCGCGCCCAGCCGCGCGCACGCGAGCATGGCCACCAGTGCTTGGGGAATCATAGGCATGTAGATGACCACGCGGTCACCCTTGGCGACACCTTGCGCCGCGAGCACTCCGGCGAAACCAGCGACCTTGTCGCGCAATTCTTCGTAGCTGAAGGTCTTCTTGGTATCGGTGACCGGACTGTCGTAGATCAGCGCCGGCTGGTCGGCGCGCCCGTTCTCCACGTGGAAGTCGAGTGCGTTGTAGCAGGTATTGAGCCTGCCCCCGGTGAACCAGCGGTAAAAGGGTTTGTTGCTGTCGTCCAGCACCTTGTCCCAGCGCCTGTCCCATTGGATCGCTTCGGCCGCTTCGGCCCAGAAGCCTTCGGGATCCTCGATGGAGCGCTCGTAAACCTGGTCAAAACGACTGCTCATCGCATCTCTCTCCTCGTTTTCGTTATTGATCGCGGCCATAATAGCAGCATTGTGCAGCGCAAAAAATTCTCCGCGGATACGCCTTGCGGAGACATAATTTAACCACTTATGGCGTGCGGATGCGTCACCCGATCCGGGCGGTGATTCGCATTCCGCCGTCAGCGGGATAGCGCCTGTCTCGACATCAAATCTCATGGGAGACCCACAGTGAAGTACGACAACATCCTGCTCGATATAACAGACGGAGTTGGCGTGATCACGCTGAACCGTCCCGAGGCATTGAACGCTCTGAACGACCCGCTCATCCAGGAGCTGGCGTCCGCGCTCGCCGAGCTCGAAACCGATGAGCGCGTCGGCGCGATCGTCATCACCGGAAATGAGAAGGCCTTCGCCGCCGGTGCGGACATCAAGCAAATGCAGGCAAGGAGCTACATGGACTGGTACCTGAAGGAACAGTTTGCCTCCTGGGAGAAGGCCGCCGAGTGCCGCAAGCCGGTGATCGCCGCGGTGGCCGGCTTTGCGCTTGGCGGTGGCTGCGAGCTTGCCATGATGTGCGATTTCATCATCGCGGCAGAGAACGCGCGTTTCGGCCAGCCGGAGATCAAGCTGGGAGTGCTCCCGGGGCTGGGCGGAACGCAGCGCCTCACCCGTCTCGTCGGCAAGTCCAAGGCCATGGATCTCTGCCTCACCGGACGCATGATGGATGCCGACGAGGCCGAGCGTTGCGGCCTGGTGAGCCGCGTCGTCGCGAATGAGAATCTTCTGCACGAAGCAAAAAAAGCAGCCCGAACCATCGCACGAATGTCACTTCCTGCGACGATGATGGTCAAAGAGTGTGTGAATCGCGCTTATGAGACTACATTAACCGAGGGTATCCACTTTGAGCGTCGATTGTTTTACTCTGCTTTTGCCCTCGAAGATCAAAAAGAAGGCATGCGGGCCTTCGTGGACAAGCGGGATCCTCGCTGGTCCAATCGTTGAACGGAATCTTCTTCGTAGCGCCTGAATAAAATGAACGCCCGATATGGAAGAAACAGGAGAAGCCCGTTCTTATACAGCGAATCATGAACGACCAGTCCCCGAGCTTTTTTGACCGCACCATCAGGCGCTTCCGTCGCGCCTGGAGGCTCGGCGGTAAAGGCCGCGGGCTGAAGCACGGCGTCGCCCCGGGACTTTCCGACGTCGATGTCAAGCGACTGCGGCGACAGATAGATGCGTGCCTGGAGCGCCGCGGCGGTGAAGTGTCCGCGCGGGCGCGCGCGGCGGAGCTGGGCGAGCTTTACCTCGCCTTGAACGAAGCCGGTCGCCGCCGTTTTCTGGTCGTTCTCGCCCGCGATTACGACGTCGATCCAAAAGACGTCGATCGGGCGCTCCAGGGCAGGAGCAAGGCAAAAAAGCCCGAAGAAAAACGCCAGGCGGAATCGGACCTGCGGGCTGTCCTGGTGCCGCCCCGCATTCGACTATTGAGTCAGTTCAACGGCCTTGCCCAGGGGGTGAAGTTTCTTGTCGATATGCGCGCCGAACTGGCGGCGCTGGCGGAACAACGCCCTTATCTCGAAGCCCTGGATGATGACCTGTTCGAGCTGCTCAAGTCATGGTTCGACGTCGGCTTTCTGGATCTGGAGCGCATCACCTGGGAAACGCCGGCTTCATTGCTGGAAAAGCTGATCGAGTATGAAGCCGTGCACGAAATTCGATCGTGGGAGGATCTCAAGAACCGCCTCGAGGCCGATCGTCGCTGCTACGCGTTTTTTCATCCACGAATGCCGGAGGAGCCGCTGATATTCGTCGAAGTCGCCCTGGTTACGGGGATCTCCGACAGCATTCAAGCGCTTTTGGATCAGTTCGCCCCTTCTGAAGATCCCGACCGTGCGGACACCGCGATTTTCTACTCCATCTCCAACTGCCAGCGAGGCCTCGCCGGGATCAGCTTTGGCAGCTTTCTGATCAAGCGCGTGGTGGATGACCTTGCGCGCGAGCTGCCCAATGTGAAGAACTTTGCCACCTTGTCTCCGATTCCGGGATTCACGCGCTGGCTGAAAAACAGCGCCCCCGGTGAGCTGGAGGCACGCTTGACCGAGTCCGACATCAAGAAGCTGAGCGCGCTGATGCAGGCGGGATCGGCGTCTCAGGCACTACTGAAAATCGTCGAAACCCCGCGCTGGCACCTCGACGAAACCGTCTCGTCCGCTCTTCAGCCCATACTCACAGGTCTTTGCGCCCATTACCTGATCAACGCACGCAAAGGAACGCGGGCGAGGGATCGCGTGGCGCATTTCCATCTCTCGAACGGCGCCAGCATCGAGCGCATCAATTGGCTCGCGGACACCTCCGAACGTGGTATGGCCCAATCCGCCGGGATGATGGTGAACTACCGCTACCGTCTGGATCAGATCGAGCGCAACCACGAAGCCTACAGCGGCGAAGGGCTGGTGACCGCTGCCTCCGGGGTACGAAAGCTGATCTAGCCCCGAAAAGATCCTTTCCGTCCGCCCCCCATTCCGGACTCGGCTGGAAATTGACGGATTTTTGCTAAAGATCCGGGTCCTGCGGCCGACAGTTCGTGCTCGAATTTCAGTGATTCCAGCGCGATGTCGAGTACTCCCAGCACCGCCTTCGACGCGCCCGCTGTCGGCGAGGCGCCGCCCGGCGGCAACACCGCGGCGCGTTTACCGGACTGCGTCGACTCACGCTGGCTGCTCGAGCGAATGCTGTCGCGCGCCGCCGCGGGGCTGATTCTGTTCGCCGGGGACGTCTGTGTGTACGCAAGCGAGGGTGCTCGTTCGGCGCTTGGACTTCGCGCGGCTGCGCTCGAAGAACGCGCCCTCGAAAGCTTTTTCGCCGCATCCGAGCGCCCGCCGTTTCCGGCCGGCGA
>DATIPL010000346.1:0-1513 GCA_035471965.1 Gammaproteobacteria bacterium | reverse complement strand
CGCGTCTCCCGCGCGGATGCGGAAGGAAACGCGGTTTTTACGGAGATCGTCGCCGCAACTTCCGGCAGCGTCGACTTGCTTGCTTCGTCGCCCGGATCAGAGGACGTCTCGGCGAGTATCAGGGTACTGCCGGGGTGGGTTTCGATTTCGCCGCCATTGGTTGCGATTCTGATTGCGCTCTTGCTGCGGAACGTGATCCCGGCTTTGATGATCGGCATATGGCTGGGCGCTACGGCATTACGATCGTTTTCGCCTGACGGTTTTTTTCGCGGTTTGCTGGACGCATTCGAGACGTATGTCGTCCAGGCGCTCGCCAACGAAGACCACGCGGCCATCATCCTCTTTTCGCTGATGATCGGCGGCATGGTAGGGATCATCACGCGTAATGGCGGGATGGCGAGCATTGTTCGCATAATAGTGAACCGCGCGCGGTCCGCGATCGGTGGCCAGATAGCGGTGTGGGGCATGGGCATCATGATCTTCTTCGACGACTACAGCAATACGCTGGTCGTCGGCAATACCGCGCGGCCGGTTACGGATCATCTGCGAATCTCGCGGGAGAAGCTCGCCTACATCGTGGATTCGACTGCGGCACCGGTTGTTTGCATAGCGCTGATCACGACCTGGATCGGTTACGAGGTCGGGCTCATCGGCGAGGCAATTCGGACCATTCCTGAATTGAACGAGCCGCCATACACTGTTTTCCTGAAGTCCATTCCATACAGTTTTTATCCGATTCTCGCATTCCTGTTCGTACTGGCCGTTGCGGCGACCGGGCGCGATTTCGGCCCGATGTACAAGGCGGAGGTCCGTGCCAGGCAAGGCCAGGTATCGCCCGTCGAAACGGATGACACGGCGGCAGCGGAGAGCGACCAGCTCGAACCGAAACCGGACGTCCCGCTGCGCGCTTTCAACGCTTTTATACCGCTGTCCGTCCTCATCGGGTCGCTGCTTGCGGGACTTTATTTCACTGGCGAAGGCGAAACGCTGACGGACATCATCGGTTCTGCCAATGCTTACCGCGCCATGCTGTGGGCGTCTTTGCTGGGCGCGGTAACCGCCGCGATCATGACGACGGCACAGGGAATACTGTCCGGCCACGAAACCGTCAATGCCTGGTTCGGTGGCGTCAGGGCGATGTTGTTCGCGATGATCATCCTGGTGCTTGCATGGGCCTTGTCGGCGATCACCGTCGAACTCAATACCGCAAACTACCTCGTTTCCGTGCTTGCAGGCACTCTGTCGCCTGCCCTCGTACCCGCCATCGTCTTTGTTCTCTCCGCTGTCACCGCGTTTACGACCGGAACCAGTTGGGGCACGCTCGGCATCCTCATGCCGCTCGTGGTCCCGCTCACCTGGGCCGTCCTGGGCGCCAACGGCATGACCGACGAGGCGCATATGCACATTCTCTATTCGGCAATTGCCTGCAATCTCGCCGGCGCCGTGTGGGGCGATCATTGTTCACCGATTTCGGACACGACGGTGCTTTCGTCGATGGCTTCCGGCTGCGATC
>DATIPL010000345.1:0-3462 GCA_035471965.1 Gammaproteobacteria bacterium | reverse complement strand
GGCGACTCCAGGCGGGTCGCCGCCGCGCTCGAGCAAGACTTTCGCAGCCGCGGCCAAACGGTGGTCCGCGTCGAGAATGGACCGAGATTCAGACGCTTGAGCAAGGACCGTTTCGTAATCGATCCATTCAAGGCCCAGGATTTCTCGCGCCTGCTCGAGATCCTGGAAGGCGAGAACCGGATGCCGACCGACGTCGTTCACCTGCTGGGGCTGTCCTTCCAGCCGGACGGCGATGAGACGGCGCCGCTCGAGGTACAGCAACTTCGCTGTACTTCATCCATGCGCATGCTTCAAGCGCTGCACTGCGCCGACCGTGCGCTCACGCTTCGCATCTGGCTCGTCACCGGCCGCGCCGCCGTGCTGGATCTCGATGACGATTTGATCGAAGCCTATGCCCCCATTCCCTCCCAGGCGCCGTTGTGGGGGCTCGGTCGCGTCATCGCCAACGAGCACAGCAACCTGCACTGTCGCCTGGTCGATTTGTGGGTCGACGAGAGCGCGGACGGCGCGGCTCACATACTCGCGCGGGAGCTGGAGCGAGACGACGACGAGACCGAAGTGGTGCTGACCAAAGAGAGTCGTTACGTCTCGCGAATGCGCCGCGCCGAGATTGGATCCCCGCCGCAGCCCGTGCGGGTTGTTATGCCGGCTTTCCAGGCCGAAGCCGCCGCGAAGCGGAGACGGAAACGCGGGCTGTTGCAAAGCGACAGCGAAGGAAAGCACGACCAGAGCGGAAGCGAAGGCGAAAGTCGGCGCGAAAACACGCTCAAACTGCAGATCGACCACCCTGGTTCCCTTTCCCGGCTGGAATGGGTCACGGCACCGCGCAAACGACCCGGATCGGGCGAAGTCGAAATCATTCCGCGCGCCATCGGACTCAACTTCCGCGATCTCATGTTCGCAAGCGGCATGTTGCCGGAGGAAGCCATCGAAAGCGGTTATGCCGGCGCCACGCTCGGCATGGAATGCGCCGGTCTGGTGACCGGCCTGGGTTCCGACGTGAGCGACTTCCGCATCGGCGACGAAGTCATGGCGTTCGCCCCGGCATGCTTCAGCTCGCACGTCGTCGCTGGCGCCCATACCGTCGTGAGGAAGCGGGAAAGCTGGAGCTTCGAACAGGCCGCCACCGTGCCGGTGGCCTTTTTCACCGCGATTTATGCCCTCAAACACCTCGCCAGCCTGGAGCGCGGCGAGCGTGTGCTCATTCACGGCGCGGCCGGCGGCGTCGGCATCGCGGCGATTCAATACGCCCGTCACTGCGGGGCGGAGATATTCGCCACCGCCGGTTCCGAGGAAAAGCGCGACTTTCTGCGTCTTGCAGGCGTTGAGCATGTTTTCGATTCCCGCAGTCTCGACTTCGCCGACGAGATCATGGCCCGCACCCGGGACGAGGGCGTGGATGTCGTGCTGAACTCACTTTCGGGAGAGGCGCTTGCGCGCAGCCTCACGGTGCTGCGTCCCTTCGGCCGTTTCCTGGAACTGGGCAAGCGTGACTTCTACCAGGACACCCGCGTCGGGCTTCGCCCTTTCCGCCACAACTTGAGCTACTTCGGCATCGATGCCGACCAACTGCTCGTCGAGCGCCCCGATGTCTCCCGGCGAGTGTTTCGGGAAATGATGGCGCTTTTCGATCAAGCTGTATTCACTCCGCTGCCGTACCGCGTTTTCTCCGCCTCACGGGCGGGTGACGCCTTCCGCTTCATGCAGCGCTCGGAGCACATCGGAAAGATCGTCGTCGCCCGCGACAAGCTTCCTGTTCCTGTCCGTCCATCGGCGCCTGCCGAGGTGCAGTTCGCGTTGAAACCGGATGCCACTTATCTCGTCACCGGCGGATTGAGCGGCTTCGGTCTCGCTACCGCCCGCTGGATGGTGGATCGGGGCGCCCGCTGCCTGGTGCTTCTGGGGCGAAGCGGTCTCCAGAACAACGAAGCCCGGACGAAGATCGAAGAGCTGGAAAAACTCGGCGCCTTGGTGCGCGTTCTGAGGGCCGACGTCGCCGACGATCAAAGTCTCCGGCAAGTCTTCGAGCGAATCGACCGTGATCTCCCGCCGCTTCGCGGCCTGGTGCATTCGGCCATGGTGGTGGACGACAAGCTCGTGCGGGACCTGGATGAAAAACGCATGCACCGGGTGCTGTCACCGAAGCTTCTCGGCGCGTGGAACCTTCACGCGCTCACGAAGGATAGAGCGCTGGACTTCTTCGTTCTTTATTCTTCGGCCACCACCAGCTTTGGAAATCCGGGTCTGGGCAACTACGTCGCCGCGAACATCTACCTCGAGAGTCTCACTCGCCTTCGCCGATCTCAGGGTCTGCCGGCAACTGCCGTCGCCTGGGGTCCGATTTCTGACTCCGGCTATCTCGCCCGCAATGACGCGGCGCTGCGGACGTTGACCGCCTTCATGGGATCGGGCGGTCTGACCACGCGACAAGGCTTCGACGCGCTGGAGCTGCTGCTGCAGGCGGACGCGGTGTGTGGCGCGGTGCTGGAGTTCGACTGGTCGGTGGTGCGTCGGGCGCTTCCGGCAGGCAATCTCAAGCGATACGAGGAATTGAACAGGCAGTCCAACTCCGATGTCACGGCCGAGCAGCCGAAGCGAAGCGCGAGACTGATCCTGACGCAGCTTCCACTCAAAGAGGCGAGGGCAGTGATCACGGATGCCGTCATCCAGATCGTCGCCAGGATCCTGCGCCTGCCTCCCGACCAGGTGGATCGCGATGCTTCAATCGTCGATCTCGGCATGGATTCGCTCATGGCCATAGAGATGCACATGTCCGTCAACAAGAGGTTCGGCGTGAATCTGCCCGTCATGGGCCTCGCCGACTTCCCGACCATCGACCAACTGGTGGGCAGGATCATCGACCACGAACAACCCGGCGCCGGCGCGACTGAGAAAGCCGCAGCCGTTGAAGATCCTGCGGTCGCGGAAGAAGAAGCAGGGGCGCAGGAGGACGCCCGCGCGCGAAATGGAAAAGGCTCCGCCGCACACACGGGCACCGGCGACGACTGAAACGACGGGATAACGCAGAGCAAGATCCAGTGCAGCACTGCCCGGAAAATCACCCCGCAGCGGGCGCCACGCGCAGCGATTCACAAGATGTGGTGTGCGCCGCGGGCACCACCCCGTCTGATAAAACAACGGCGTCCCCCGCAGGCGCGCGCGCGCGCCTGAGCTCGTTGAAGGTCCTCTACCTGCTCACGAGTTTTCCGCTCTTGAGCGAAACCTTCGTCAAACGCGAAATATGCGCGCTCACACGGCTCTCCGTCGACCTGGACATCTACTCCCTGTGGGGAGGAAAGCGTGAATTCGAAGGCCACCCCGTCAATCTTTTCCCGAAGCGAAGAATGCTTTCACTGCTTTGGTGGTTGCCGTTCTGGATCATGAAGAGGCCGGGAGCGTTTGCACGACTGCTGAAAGATCTGTGCACGAAGAAACCCGGATCCCTCGAAAACCTCGGCGCCA
>DATIPL010000344.1:0-3181 GCA_035471965.1 Gammaproteobacteria bacterium | reverse complement strand
CCATGAGCTCCCGGCCGCGGAATCGTACCGAGCTGCCGCGCGGATGAGACGCCAGCGGGTAGGGCAGAAGCTGCAGCACGGAAAGCGCCGTCACCGACTTGCCGGATCCGCTCTCGCCCACAAGCGCCACCGATTCACCGGCTCTCACTTCCAGCGACACGTTGCTGACGGCGCGATTAACCTGACGCCCGATACGAAAATCGACGCTCAGGTTGGAGATTTGAAGCAGCGGTTCAGTGGAACTCATGGGCTTCGTTTTCCGCAACAAATCGTGACTGGTAACTGGTAACTAGTGATTCGTGATTGGTGATTCGTGATTCGTGGCGTGAGAGTCGAGAACTCGCATGACGTACCCTATCGGCCGCTAATCACCAATCACTCGTCACCAATCACTTCCCCTTAATCCGCCGCCTGCGTCGCCGGGCGGGCCGGACCTTCGGAAGGCGCGGGGCCGGTGTCTTCCGGCGGCGGCAGATCGGCGAACAGCTTTCGCGGATCGAATGCGTCGCGTACCGCCTCGCCGATGAAAATCAGCAGGCTCAGCATGATCGAAATGACGAAAAACCCGGTGAGGGCAAGCCATGGGGCCTGAAGGTTGGCCTTGCCCTGGGCCAGCAGCTCGCCCAGGGAGGCCGAGCCCGGCGGCAGTCCGATGCCGAGAAAGTCCAGCGAGGTCAGCACGGTCACGGACCCCGCCAGCGTGAAGGGCATGAAGGTGATGGTGGCCACCATGGCATTCGGCAGCACGTGGCGGAACATGATCTTGGTGTCGGAAACGCCCAGCGCGCGCGCGGCGCGGATGTAGTCGAAGTTGCGCGCGCGCAGGAACTCCGCGCGAACCACGCCCACGAAGCCCATCCACGAAAACAGCAGCAGAAGACCGAGCAGCCACCAGAAGTTCGGTTCCACCACGCTGGCAAGAATGATCAGCAGGAACAGCGTGGGCATGCCTGACCAGATCTCGATGAAACGCTGGAACAGCAGATCGATCCAGCCGCCGAAATAGCCCTGCACGGCGCCGGCCGAGACGCCGACGATGGCGCTGATGATGGTGAGGGCGAAGCCGAACAATACCGAGATGCGGAAGCCATAAATCAGCCGCGCCACCACGTCGCGGGCCTGGTCATCGGTGCCCAGCCAGTGCTCGGCGTCCGGCGGAGAGGGCGCGGGCTCGCCCAGGTCCCAGGCGACGGTGCGGTGGTTGTAGCGCACGATGGGCCAGATCATCCAGCCTTTGTCGTCGATGAGCTTCTCCACGTAGGGATCGCGGTAGTCGGCCTCGGTCTCGAACTCGCCGCCGAAGGCGGTTTCCGGATAACGCTTGAAGATAGGCGCATAAAAGTCGCCGTCGTGATAGACGAGAAAAGGCTTGTCGTTGGCGACGAACTCGGCGAACAGCGTGACGCTGAACAACACCAGGAAAATCCACAGCGACCACCAGCCGCGGCGGTTGGCGCGGAAATTCTCCAGCCGCCGGCGCGTAATGGGCGTAATCTTCATTCCGAGCAGCCGTTGTCGTTGCGCCGGTGCACTCATGTTTCATCTCCGGCGAAGTCGATACCCTCGCCCTCGACTTCACTGGCCTCGAAGTCGATGCGCGGGTCCACGATCGTGTAGGCCAGATCTCCCAGGAGATTCAGCGACAGGCCGATGAGCGAAAAGAAATAGAGCGTTCCGAACATCACCGGGTAGTCGCGGTTGAAAGCCGCCTCGAAGCCGAGAAGACCGAGACCGTCGAGGGAGAAAATCACTTCGATGAGCACCGAGCCGGTGAACAGGATGCTCACGAAAGCAGCGGGGAATCCGGCGATGACGATGAGCATGCCGTTGCGGAAGACGTGGCCGTAGAGCACGCGCCGCTCGGTAAGGCCCTTGGCCCTCGCGGTGATGACGTACTGCTGATTGAGCTGGTCGAGAAAAGAGTTCTTGGTGAGCAGGGTGAGGGTCGCGAACCCGCCGATGACCATTGAAATCACCGGCAGGGTGATATGCCAGAAGTAATCCAGCACCTTGTGGACAAGGGAGAGCTCGCTCCAGTTCTCCGAGGTGAGCCCCCGCAGCGGAAACCAGTCCAGGTAGCTGCCGCCGGCAAACAGAACCAGCAGAAATACGGCGAAGAGAAAGCTGGGAATGGCGGTGCCGATGACCAGCGCGAAGCTGGTCCAGACGTCGAAGCGATCGCCGTCGCGCACCGCCTTGGCGATGCCCAGCGGTATGGAAATGAGATAGACCAGCAGCGTGGTCCAGACGCCCAGCGAGATGGACACGGGCATCTTGTCCAGCACCAGATCCACTACGGACTGGTCACGGAAAAAGCTGTCGCCGAAATCGAAAACCACATAGTTCTTCATCATCTGGATGAAACGCTCATGCATCGGCTTGTCGAAGCCGAAGCGTTCCTCGAGCTCCTTGATGAAGTCGGGGTCGAGGCCCTGGGCGCCGCGATAGCGGCTCGAGGGGCCGTCGCCGGCGGCGGGCCTGAGGGTCGTCGTCGTGTCCGCGCCGGTGCGGGTGACGCGCTGGGTGATGTCGGCGCCTTCTCCGGTGATCTCGGCGATGGCCTGCTCCACCGGGCCGCCGGGCGCCACCTGAACGATGATGAAGTTGATCAGCATGATGCCGAACAGGGTCGGAATCATGAGCAGCAGCCGGCGGATGATGTAGGCGGTCATGGGCGTGCTGGTTACGGCCGTGGATTCGTTGCGATTGTGGGCACAGTTTTAATCTCTCGATCGGTGATTAGTGATTGGTGATTAGCGGGGGAGACAAGCCGTCAGACGAGTTCCCTACTCACACGCCACTAATCACCAATCACTAATCACAAATCACGTTGTCCGATATTCGATCTTCGATATTCGATCTTCGATATCCGAAATTCGATCCTCGATTTCCCATTCACGCCCCCCGCCGCTGCATCACTTTCCTGAACACCATCCAGCCCACGAACAGCACCGCAACGGCCGAAAACACCGTAGCCCCCACGCCCGGTGTCTGCGCGGAGTCGCCGCCGTTCAACGACCCGGCGACGCGACGCGCCTCGGCGAGCCTGGCCGCCTTGTCTTCGTCGTACCACCAGTAGTCGGTGGACGTGCCGTTCTTCGGGGTCACGTCGGGACGCGAAAACTTGTTCCAGTAGAGAATCCGATCCACGCGGATATGCCAGTTGGGGATCACGTAATGG
>DATIPL010000343.1:0-8858 GCA_035471965.1 Gammaproteobacteria bacterium | reverse complement strand
TCTCCATTGATTACTCACAGCTCCGCGCCTTCGAACAGGGCTTTCCCTTCGAAGAGACGCCGGATCAGCGCCACTGTATCGAAGCGGTGCTCGACGACATGGCCTCGGACCAGGCCATGGATCGGCTGGTATGCGGCGATGTCGGCTTCGGAAAAACCGAGGTGGCGATGCGCGCCGCTTTTGTGGCGGTCAATGACGGCAGGCAGGTGGCGCTTCTGGTGCCGACAACCCTTCTCGCCCAGCAGCACCATCAGAATTTTCTCGACCGATTCGCCGACTGGCCGGTCCGCGTGGAACAGCTCTCCCGCTTCAAGAATCGCGCGGAGCGCGATGCTATCGTTGCCGACCTGGCCGCCGGCAAGGTCGACATCGTCATCGGCACCCACAAGCTTTTGCAGGGAGATATCTCTTTCAAGCGCCTGGGTCTTGCCATCATCGACGAGGAGCACCGTTTCGGCGTGAGACAAAAGGAAAAGCTCAAGAGGCTTCGCGCCGAGACCGACGTGCTGACGCTTACCGCAACCCCCATCCCGCGCACGCTGAACATGGCGCTCTCCGGAATCCGGGATCTTTCGCTGATCGCCACGCCCCCGGAGCGCCGCCTTTCCATAAACACCTTCGTCCGCGAGTGGAACGGCGTGCTTGTGCGCGAAGCCGTTTTGCGCGAGATCCGTCGCGGCGGCCAGGTGTATTTTGTCCATAACAAGGTGGAGAATATCGATCGCGTGGCAAAGAATCTGGAGGAGCTGGTTCCCGATGCCGGCGTGCGCGTCGCCCACGGGCAAATGCGCGAGCGGGATCTGGAGCGGGTGATGCTGGATTTCTATCATCGCCGCTTCAACGTGCTGGTGTGCACCACCATTATCGAGACCGGCATCGACGTGCCGAGCGCCAACACCATTATCATCAACCGCGCCGACCGCTTCGGATTGGCCCAGCTGCACCAGCTGCGTGGGCGCGTAGGCCGGTCGCACCATCGCGCATACGCCTATCTCGTCGTTCCTCCGCGTGGCGCCATGAGCGCAGACGCGGTGAAGCGTCTGGAAGCCATCGAGTCGCTGGAAGATCTCGGAATCGGATTCACCCTGGCGACCCACGATCTTGAGATCCGTGGGGCGGGCGAACTGCTCGGCGACGAGCAAAGCGGCCAAATTCACGAAGTCGGCTATGCTCTCTATACGCGCCTGCTGGAGCGCGCGGTGGAGGCGCTTCGCAGCGGCAAGAGCCCGACCCTGGATCGGCCCCTGGACGACGGCACGGAGATCGACATCCACGCCCCGGCGCTGATTCCGGAAGACTACTTGCCCGACGTGCACGCGCGCCTGATCATGTACAAACGAATCGCCAGCGCGGAAAACAGCGAGCGGCTGGACGACCTGCGGGTGGAAATGGTCGATCGTTTCGGTCTGCTGCCAGACGCCGCGAGGACGCTGTTCGAACTGACCGAGCTCAAGCTCCGGGCCGCTCCTCTCGGGATCCGCAAGGCGGATTTCGGCCCGAAGGGCGGACGCATCGAGTTTCGCGACCAGGCGGAGGTGGATCCGACCTGCATCGTGCGACTGGTGCAGAGCAGGCCATCGGTATTCAGGCTGGATGGTGCAAACAAGCTGCGCATGTCGATGCCGCTGCCGGACGAAGCCCAGCGGCTGGCCGCCCTGGGCGAACTCCTCGACGAGCTGAGGACGCGCGACGCCGCCTGACGAGCGCAGTGAATCTGACCGTTCCGCGAAGAATTCAGCGCTTTATTTTCTCAGCGCCGCAAGAATGAAACAACGATTTCCAAGTTGCCCACGTTTTCATCGCGCGGGGGATGAAGTAAAAGGCGGTGTTCATCCAAACCATGGGAGCCTCTGAATGATTCAGAGCTCGCTGAAGACGGTTTCGATCGGGAGTGAACGCAATGAGGACGAGTAGGATCGGCACAATCCTCCTGACGGTCGGGGTGGCAACGCTGTCTCTGATGCTGGCGCCCGGGGGCGCCGCCCAGGACATTTCCGCCGATGACTCCGGAGAAAAATGGTACCAGGTCGAGGTGCTGGTTTTCGAGCGCCGGGGTGAGCAGGTACTGTCAGAGGAGAGCTGGGACCCGGATCCGGGACATCCTCCGATTGAAGAATCCATCGCCCTGATCGTGCCCGGGGAGTCGCCTGTGGAGGGCCCGGGGCCACACGCGTTTCGGGTATTGCCGGCGGAGGCGCTCGCCCTTTCGAAAATCCGCGGTCACCTGGAGAACGGCGCCGAAACCACGCCGATTCTGCACGTCGCCTGGCGCCAGCCCGGAGTGCCCAGGGACGATGCCCAGTGGATCAATCTTTATCTCCCCCCCAGCGATACACGCGCTGGACGGGACCCGGGCAGCTTCCTCGGAATGGCTCGGAGAACGAGCGCGCCGCATACCGCGGCGGGAAGCCAGCCGGCACTGATACCTCTGGATGCCCTGCAGCAACCGATGGCCTCCCCGCCGTTGCTGGACGGGACCATCCGCGTTTACCTGGCCCGCTATCTGCATGCAGACGTGGATCTGGTCTACCACAGACACGGCGTCGAAACACCGTTTCGACTCGCCACCAGCCGCCGGATGCGATCCGGCGAGCTGCATTACCTGGATCATCCGGTTTTCGGGGTGCTGATCAAAGTCATTCCCTTCGAAGCGCAAAAGATCGAATAACACCGCAGGATTAGATGCCGCCCAAAGAATCCGTAGGTCCTCTGTCGAATATCGGACAACCCCCTTAAAATTTGTCCGCTAATGACACCGCAGGTGCGCCCTTGGGCGCGAACCTTCCAGAGCAAGGTGTTGGCAGAGCGTTTTCGGCTTTCAGTCTACGGTTTTGCAGCGACTCGCCCGCTATCGGCGATGAGCTGCTGATTACGAATCACTGGCCTTCTACACCAGCGCAAGCAGACGCTCCAGTACCTTGCGCACGCTCTTCGTCCCTGTCTTCAGGTTCGCCTCGAGGCCTGCCATGCTGATTTCACCTTCGCCGCGCCCGGCGGCAGCGTTGGTGCACACGCAGCAGTGGGCATAGCCGAGCTCCAGCTCCCGGGCAAGCGCTGCCTCGGGCATCCCGGTCATCCCCACCAGATCGCAGCCGTCGCGCTCCAGCCGATCGATCTCCGCCGCCGTTTCGAGTCTCGGTCCCTGGGTTGCGCCGTAGGTACCACGCTCCCAGGCATCGACCCCGGCGGCCCTGGCGGCTTGAATCAGCAAATTCCGGAGTTCCGGCGAGTATGGTCGGGTAAAGTCCACGTGAACGACGCGTGAGAGTCCGTCTTCGAAAAAGGTGTGCCCTCTTCCGAAGGTGTAGTCGACGATTTGTTCAGGAATGGCGAGCCGCCCGGGAGTAAGGTCCGAGTGAATGCCGCCCACCGCCGCCACCGCAACGATGCGACCGGCACCAATCTGTTTCAGCGCCCAGACGTTCGCGCGGTAATTCACCTTATGCGGCGGTATGGTATGGGCATAGCCGTGACGGGGGAGAAAAACCACCTCTTGGCCGAAAAGAATGCCGTGAGTCATCGGGCCCGAGGGTTCCCCCCAGGGCGTATGCACCATCTCCCTGCGAATGATTTGCAGGTCCTTGATTGAGGTGAGACCCGTTCCACCGATGATTGCCAGCCTGGAGATATCGTCGCGCATCAGGATTCTCGCACCGCGTGTATGGACCCGAGGTTTCGAAAGCAATTTCGATAGTCCATGCCGCATCCGAAAACATATCGGTCATCGACTTCGAGCCCGGTGAAATCCGCTCGCTGGAGCGATATCTTACGCCCGTGCTGCTTGTCCACCAGGACTGCGCTTCGCACCGTCTTCGCGCCCTGGTCGCTACAGAATTCCAGCACTCCCGCAAGGGTGATGCCTTCGTCGAGAATGTCATCGATCACCAGCACGTCACGTCCCGCCAGAGCGGTTGCCGGTCGAGCCCGCCAGTGCAGCTCGCGTCCGCGGGTGTCTCCACGGTAGCGGGTGGCGTGAACGTAATCGAGCTCCAGGGGAAAATCGAATCGAACCAGCAGTCGCGCGGTGGGAATGAGCCCGCCCAGCATGACGCACAAAACCACCGGGTTGGTATCCTTCAGCACGCCGCGGATCTCGGCCGCCATGCGATCGAACGCCGCCGAGACCTCCTCCTCCGTGCACACCATCTCGGAATCCGCCAGCACCCGCCCGGGGTCAAAAGGCCGCTTTGCAGAGTTTGCGATGTCTCAATCTCCTTGTTCTTTTTCGATCAAATTTCCGTGAGTGGACGTGCCCATCGAAGGAATGACGGACGATCAGTCCCCGAGGCGATTCTTTCCGGCCCAGTCGGCCGCGAACTGATACGCGCTCCGCCCGCTTCTGGAGCCGCGGGTGAGCGCCCATTGCAGTGCGGCCTGGCGCGCTTCCTCGGTGTCCTCGGGAAGGGCATTGAAGTATTCGAGCCAGTAAAAGGCAATTTCCAGGTACTGGTCCTGCTTGAAGGGGTAAAAAGAGATCCACAGTCCGAATCGTTCCGACAACGAAATCTTCTCTTCCACCGCTTCCGACTGGTGAATCTCCCCGTCGACCCGGTGGGCGTCCAGATTCGCGCTCATGTATTCGGGGAGCAGGTGACGCCGGTTGGAGGTCGCGTAAATGAGCACATTTTCCGGCGGAGCGTGCACCGATCCGTCAAGAGCCGCTTTGAGGGCCTTGTAGCTCGGATCGTTGGCCTCGAAGGAAAGATCGTCGGAAAAAATCACGTAGCGCTCCGAAGAGTCACGGACTTGATCGACAATCTCCGGGAGGTCGATGAGATCGTGCTTGTCCACCTCGATCAGTCGCAGCCCCCGCCGCGAATATTCGTTCAGCAGAGCTTTAACCAGCGACGACTTTCCGGTGCCGCGGGAACCCCACAGCAGCGCATTATTGGCAGGAAGACCGCGAACGAACTGCAACGTATTTCTCACCAGCTCGTTTTTCTGACGGTCTATGCTGTGCAGATCGGCGAGCCGCACCTGGTGCGGGTACTTGACCGGCTGGAGAAAGCTCCGGTCGTTGATCTTGCGCCAGCGAAACGCCACCGCGGCCGAGAGATCCGGCGATCCGGGCGGTGCCGGAACCATGCTCTCGACGCGGTCGATGAGCGACTCCAGACGGTCGAGCACGCGAAACATTTTTTCTTCTTTGACCATGGGTCGATTATAAACGCTGGAGACGGCAATCAGGTCTGAAGACGCTTGTAGCGGATGCGGTGCGGCTGGTCCGCATCGGCGCCCAGGCGCTTGCGCCGATCCGCTTCATATTCCTCGTAGTTGCCCTCGAACCACACCGCCCGGCTGTCGCCTTCGAAAGCAAGCATGTGGGTGGCGATCCGGTCCAGGAACCAGCGATCGTGGGAGACCACCACTGCGCAGCCCGGAAAATCCAGCAGCGCTTCTTCCAGCGCGCGGAGCGTCTCCACATCCAGATCGTTGGTGGGTTCGTCCAGCAACAGCAGATTCCCGCCTTTCACCAGCACCTTCGCCAGGTGCACCCGGTTACGCTCGCCGCCGGAGAGGGTGCCCACCTTTTTTTCCTGATCCGGCCCCCTGAAATTGAAGCGGCCGACGTAGGCCCTCGACTGCACCTCGTACCTGCCGACGATGATTCGCTCCTCGCCGCCGGAAATTTCCTCCCACACGCTGCGGGCGCCGTCGAGGGAGTCCCGGGACTGATCCACGTAGGCCATCTTTACGGTATCCCCGATACGCAGCTCGCCGGCGTCCGGCCGCTCCTGGCCCGCGAACATGCGCATCAGTGTGGTCTTACCCGCGCCGTTGGGACCGATAACGCCGACGATTCCGCCGGCGGGGAGCTTGAAGCTCAGGTCTTCGAACAGCACGCGATCGCCGTAGCGCTTGGCCACGCCCGCTGCTTCCACCACCAGTTCACCAAGCCGCGGCCCCGGCGGGATGTAGATCTGCTTGGTCTCGCTTCGCTTCTGAAACTCCCGCGAAGCGAGCTCCTGGAAGCGTGACAGGCGCGCCTTGCCCTTGGCCCGCCGACCTTTGGGGTTGGCCTTGACCCACTCCAGCTCCGCCTTGATGGCGCGGCGATGGGCGCTTTCCTCGCGCCGCTCCTGGGCCAGGCGCTGCTCCTTCTGCTCGAGCCAGGAGGAATAGTTGCCCTTCCAGGGAATACCCTCTCCCCGATCCAGCTCGAGGATCCAGCCGGCGACATTGTCGAGAAAATAACGGTCGTGGGTGACGGCCACCACGGTGCCGGGATACTCGTGCAGAAATCGCTCCAGCCAGGCGACCGACTCCGCGTCCAGATGGTTGGTAGGCTCGTCCAGCAGAAGCATGTCCGGCGCCGACAGCAGCAGCCGGCATAGCGCGACGCGCCTGCGCTCTCCACCCGAAAGGTGGTCCACCGCGGAGTCCCAGGGAGGCAGTCGCAATGCATCGGCGGCGATCTCGAGCTTGCGGTCGATCTCCCAGCCATCTGCCGCCTCGATGGCGTCCTGAAGCTTCGCCTGCTCCTCCAGCAGCTTGTTCATCTGCTCGTCGTCCATGGGATCGGCAAACCGCGCGCTGACCTCGTCGAAGCGCTCGAGCAGCGATTTCATTTCGGAGATCCCCTCTTCCACGTTGCCGCGAACGTCCTTGCTCGAATCGAGCTGCGGCTCCTGGGGCAGATAGCCGACCCGGATTCCGCTCTGCGGCCGCGCCTCGCCGTGAATCTCGGTGTCGATACCGGCCATGATGCGCAGCAGGGTGGATTTGCCGGCACCGTTCAATCCCAGCACGCCGATCTTCGCGCCGGGAAAAAAAGACAGCGAGATGTCCTTGAGGATCTCCCGCTTGGGGGGCACCACCTTGGTGACCCGGTTCATGGTGTAGATGTATTGAGCCAACGTCGACCTACCAGTCTTATTACTAACTATATGAATTTAAACAGCTAACTAATTAATCCCTGACGGCGTGGCCGGGCCCGGGATCGACTCTTGCCGACAATTGCGTCTGCAATGCGCCTGCAACCCCCCGTGGATGACCTCGCGCGAGAGGGCCCGCCACCTCGCGCCGGTTTCGTCTGCGCCGGGGAGCGGAATGGGCGCAAGTCTCCAGGGTGACCGGGGAGGAGACATTGGCCAGCCGCCGGGAAACCAGCGTGATGCTCAGACCGGGCCTTCAAAACCCGGGGCGCGAGGCCATATCTCGCATCGCGCGTTCCGAACCCCTTCGATTCCGGTCGGGCGTTCCACAGCTCCGCATCCCTCGTGAGGCGGGCAAACATACCGTTGAAACTTTCGGGTTTCCAGGGGGAGTCATGCGGGCGATGGCCAGGCCCTGCCCGATGTCTCTGCGCCGGCTCGACGGCTCTCGGGTCGATGCACTGACGTGCGACTACAAGGAGAAAACCGGCATCGTCATGGACATGGCACCGTTTTGGGTATTCTCGTGAGCAAGCATCTGGGAACGCGATGTCTCGGGTCAGAATCGCCGCAACGCCGCGGCGCGCGTTACGCAGAGCGCTGAAGGCAAAGGCCTTCGTGCCAGGGCGATCTGATTCAAGGCTGCACGAGCGGGGGACACCCCAATGCGGCCGCGGTTGCTGGATAGATCTCAACCGTCATCGGCAACGTCGCCCTCCGCTATCGAGGTGACAGCATCTTCGTACGCAGGGATGCCATGTCGGCCAGTGGTTGTATTCACCTCGATCAGGGTCATCACGTCCTGCTCGCCCGGCAACTGGCGGGTCGTGGGCACGACCATTTTCAGCGAGCGCGGCGGCGAGGTCATCGCTGTCGTGGCGAAGGAAAACGTTGCCGATGCGAATCCGGCGCACATCGCTGCTTGGTCCGACAAGCTTGCGGAAGCTTTTCAACTTTTGCCGCATTTCTGTAGATTTCTACCCTGATCCAAATCAAGCGTTCACGGATTCTTACAGGTAGGATGCTCGATAGCCACTGCCGAGCCCACGAACGCGATTCTCCCAAAAGCGAATGGTCGTCGGCGTCTCTGCCTGACATTGCGGTGACGCTTTTGATTCGGCCCGGGTTTTCTGAACTTGGCGCCGCTATTTACCCTCAGTAATGGCTGAATCGGGAACTCTGGATAAGGAGAAAGAAATGAACACGCCCCATCGATGGTTTTTGTCGCTGGTGCTTTTGCTCTTGGCGGCTCAGTGGGAGCCGGCATGGTCGCAGGCAGATCTCCTCGTTTGTGACAAGTGCGTAAATGCCTCTGACATCGCCCTGGATGCCATCACCAGCAATCGCATCAAGAATGGCAGCATCAGAAACGCCGACATCGCGAAAAACTCCATCACCGGTGGACGCATCCGGAATGAAAGCCTCACCAGTGCGGATCTTAAAAAGAACTCCGTCAACAGCAGCCGCATCAAAGACGGCACTATCAGAAACGCCGATATCGCCAACGCCACCATCAGCGCGGCAAAACTGGTGGACGGGCCAGGGTCGGGCCTCGATGCGGACACCGTTGACGGAATGGAGGCCGACGCCCTCATTGACGCGGCCAGGGGATCCAATCCGCTTCGGGTGGCGCTGCTGCGCTGGTACGACGCGAACTCGAGCGGCATCACCTTCCCCGTCGGCGACAACCCCAGATTCATGGCCTTTGACGGGGCCCACATATGGGTAGCGAATCGGTTCGACAGCACCGTCAGCAAGCTGCGCGTGAGTGACGGCCTCGAGCTTGGAACCTTTGCCGTCGGCGACGAGCCAATCGGCCTGGCATTTGACGGGGCCCACGTCTGGGTGGCCAACCATTTCGGAAACACCGTGAGCAAGCTGCAGGCAAGCGACGGCGTCGAGCTCGGGCCTTTTGCCGTTGGCGTCGAGCCCGTCGGTGTCGCCTTTGACGGCGCGCACATTTGGGTAACGAATGGGGGCGAC
>DATIPL010000342.1:0-3396 GCA_035471965.1 Gammaproteobacteria bacterium | reverse complement strand
GCGACCGGAACGCCGAGCTGAAGGGAAAGGCGGCTTACCGACACCGGCGGCTTGCCGTGGACGTGGTGCTGAGCAATACGAAACACCGCCAGCATCGCCAGCTTCTCACGCATGCGGTTGCTCAGGGTGATCATGCGGTCGGGCATGCCATGATACTCGGGGTGCTGGATGAAGAACGCCACGGTTGCCCCGACCAGGAGGATCAGCCAGGCAACATAAAGCCAGATCATGAACAGGAATGCCACGGCGAAGCTGGAATAAATGGCCGCATGCTTGGGCGAGTTGGCGACAAAAGAAGCGAAGCTCCAGCCCGCAGACTGCCAGAGTATTCCGGCAATAACGGCGCCGACGAACGCGGCGCGCACCTTCACCCGGGTGTTGGGAATAAAGATGTAGACCAGCGTGAATGCCGCAATCACCAGCATGTAAGGAATCATGCTGACGAGCCATTTGATAATTGCTCCGAGCGGCTCGATGGCGATAACGCTCTGCATCAGGGACGTACCCATAATCGATGCCGTCAGTCCGAGAGCGGTGAAAATGAGAACCGGGCCAACCAGCAAAGCGCTCAAGTATCCGCTGAAGCGCTCGATGAATCCCCTCGGACGCTCGACCCGCCAGATATAGTTGAAAGACCGCTCGATCTTGTGCACCAGGGACAACACCGTCAGCATCAGCAGCGTAAGCCCGATGCCTCCGAGTACCCGCCCGTTCACGTTGTCGACGAAGTCCATGATGCGGGCGCCGAGCTCGATACCCTTGTCACCCAGCGGCGCGAGAAAACCGATCAGGACCTGTTCCAGATCGTTGTGGACGCCGAAGGCTTTGAGCACTGAGAAACTCACAGCCAGCAACGGAACCAGAGAAAGCAGCGTGGTGAAGACGAGACTGGCAGCGCGCTGATTGAGCTCGCCATCAATGAATTCACGCACCAGCGTGTGGCAGACACGCGCGGCGCGAACGGCGTAAGCGCGTGTGGGGGGCAGGGTCGCGACGTTCACCGCCCAGACGGAATTCCACAACAGGAGCTTCAGACCTTCCCAGTACTGCTCAATCATGATTCCGACCCGGAAGCGTTGAGAACGGCCGGCTTGGCGCCGCGCAGAATCAGTCGCTGGACCGCGTGCACGAGCGCCGGCGACTGCTCAAGCGCAAGGATAGCAGCAAGCCGTCAGCCAATGATCACTGCCCGCTGCATCAACCGCTTTCACCCGTCCCGGGGCGCACCTGCCGAGCCGCCTGCCTGAAGGCTTCCAGGCGCGACTCGAAACGGCGCTCATCGGGCACGAGCCGCAGCACCTCGAGCTGCGCCAGAACGCGCTCCACCGCCGGCACCATTCCCACCAGGAGCACCGGCTGATGGCGTGAGGCGGCGTGCCGGATGACGCCTTCGATGGCCAGCGAGGCGCTGCTGTCCATGAACGGCGTCGCCGACAAATCCAGCACCAGCACGTCGAAACCCGCCGCCAGACCCAATCGCCGCCCCACCTCGTTGGCGGCGCCGAAACTGAGCGGACCACCGAGGTGTACGTAAAGCACCTTACCTTCCGCTCGCTCGAACGCTTCCAGCTCTTCTGCGGTGAAAGAAGGATCATCCTCGGGCTCGACGATGGCGCGCACGCTGGCAATCTGCAGATCCGACATGCGCTTGACAAACAGCAGGCTCGCCAGCACTACGCCCACCGCCACGGCGGTCACCAGATCGACGAATACCGTCAGGAACAACACCACGAACATGAACGTCACGCCGGCGCGCGGAGCCGTTCGCAGACGCTTCAGATAATCCCAGTCGATGATGTCGATGCCGACCTTGATGAGAATGCCCGCGAGAACCGCGTGAGGAATGAGGGCGGCGTAACGACCCAGTCCCAGCATCACGGCAAGCAGGACCACCGCGTGCAGCGCACCGGATATCGGAGTGCGGCCTCCGGAGCGCACGTTCACGACCGTTCGCATAGTCGCGCCCGACCCCGGGATGGCCCCCATGAGGCCGGCGATGAAGTTTCCTATTCCCTGCCCCACCAGTTCCCGATCGGAGTCGTGTCGAGAGTGGGTGATGTTGTCGGCAATGAGCGAGGTGAGGAGGCTGTCGATGGATCCCAAAAATGCCAGCACCAGCGCCGATTTGATCATCGCGGGCAGGGCCGCGAGCTCGAAGCGGGGCAGCTGAGGATCCGGGATGCCGGTCGGAATTTCACCCAGAACCGGAGCGCGGGAAAAGAACAACATGACCGCTAACGTGCCGACGACCAGCGCCACCAGCGGCGGCGGAATCAGTCGGGCTATTCGAGGCGGAAGAAAGAACGCAATGGAGAGCGCGATAAGCCCGACGATGAGGGCGTCATACAGCGGCGCGCCGAAAGATTGCGGCAGCGCCGCGACCGCGTTCAAGGGCCCCCCCTGCGGATTGGCGTGGCCGGCAAGGGGGCTGAGCTGAAGAATGATGATAATCACGCCGATGCCGCTCATGAATCCCGAGATCACCGGGTAGGGCATGAGTGAGATGAAGCGGCCGAGACGGGCGAAGCCGAAGCCCATCTGTATCAGCCCGGCCATCATCACCACGGTGAACGCCATCGCGGGCTCATGGGAGTACCGGGTGATAATGGCCGCCATCACTACGGTCATGGGACCCGTTGGTCCCGAAACCTGGCTTGGCGTTCCGCCGAACACGGCGGCGAAGAAGCCGACGAACACGGCGCCGTAGATGCCGGCGACCGGCCCGGCGCCCGAGGCCACGCCGAAGGCGAGCGCAAGGGGCAGGGCCACCACGGCAGCGGTCACGCCGCCGTAGAAATCTCCCCTAAGGTTTTCGAAAGTCAGACGGGGGATGGAAAGGGGTGCGGTCACGCCGGCATCATGCCAAAGGCACAAGCTCCGCGTCGACGCATCGAAGCATGCGTTCGGACACTTCAGGCGGAGTCACTCAACTCCCGGGCTCAGCGCGCGAAGATTCCGTGGTCATGGTCTTGACGCGCTTCGGGCGACCGATAACGACAGAGCGCCAGTAGCCGCCGGTCGAGAACGCATCCCAGCTCCAGCGTAGCCATCGAAGCAGCGCGAAAGTGAGCCACAGCGCCCAGGCGAGCATCAGCAATCGGTAGACCCATAACGGAACGGACAACATCCAGGCGTCCGACGGTACCGGGGCGGCCCGATCCTCGAACCATTTGAGGAGGTAACCGTTGGAACCGTTTCCCGCGATCTGCATCTCGGGCAGGCCCAGCAGTCCCTGCTGGACCGCATAGAACAGCAGACCCAGCGCCACCAGGGTGAGCGCCACCAGGCCCATCTGCATCAGATTGAACCGCCACTTGGGCAAATCCGACGTGAGGCGGCCGCGCGCGTCCAGCGCGAACAGCCAGCCGACCACGAGGATGGACAGGTAGATCGGGA
>DATIPL010000341.1:0-3547 GCA_035471965.1 Gammaproteobacteria bacterium | reverse complement strand
CAAAAAGACCCGTCCACAATCCGTCAGCGTCGTCCGGCCCGGCGACCACCGCGTGCTGGAGACCCTCGAACGCCACGCCAGGACCTCCGGCTGTGCCCTGGAGATTCTCGAGGATCGGCATTTCCTCTCCCGGATAGAGGAGTTTGAGGCCTTCGCGGAAGGCCGGAACTCGCTTTTGATGGAGCACTTCTACCGCTGGATGCGAAAGAAGACCGGGACGCTGATGGAAAATGGCTCACCTTTAGGCGGGAAATGGAATTTCGACGCCGACAATAGAAAGACGTTCGGAAAATCCGGCCCGCCGAAGATCAAGGCGCCGCGATCGTTTCGCCCCGACGACGTGACGAAAGAAGTAATGCGCATGGTGGAACGGGTATTCGCTGACGCGCCGGGGACATTGGAGACCTTTGATTACCCGGTCACCGCAAAGCAGGCCAGAGACGCGTTGCGCGATTTCATTCAGCACCGTCTCGATTGCTTCGGCAGCTTCCAGGACGCGATGGCTACTGGAGAACCCTATTTATATCACTCGCGGCTGTCTTCCTGCATGAATCTTCACATCCTCGATCCTCGTGATGTTATCGGCGCCGCGCTGGACGCTTACGGGAAAGGGAACGCGCCGCTCAATGCGGTGGAAGGCTTCGTGCGCCAGATTCTGGGGTGGCGGGAGTATGTCCGCGGTATCTACTGGAAGCGCATGCCGGAATACGAAAGCTTGAATGTACTGGATGCGGATCGCCCGGCGCCCGCGTTTCTGTGGAACGCCGAGACGGAGATGAACTGCGTGCGACAGTGCGTCGGCCAGCTCGTGGACCATGCCTACACTCACCACATTCAACGATTGATGGTGCTGGGGCTGCTTTCGATGCTGCTCGGCGTCAGACCCTATGACGTGCATCGCTGGCACATGTCCATGTACATCGACGCCATCGACTGGGTCTCGCTGCCCAATGTGCTCGGCATGAGCCAGTACGCCGACGGTGGTATCGTGGGCACCAAACCCTATTGCGCCACCGGCGCCTACATCAACCGAATGAGCGACTATTGCGCCGGGTGCCGCTTCGACCCGAGGAAGGCCACCGGCAGCGATGCCTGTCCGTTCACCACCCTTTACTGGGACTTCCTTTCCCGCAACCGCAAGCGACTCAAAGGCAACCCCCGCATGACCATGCAGATCAGGAATCTCGATAGAAAATCCGCCAGCGACCTCCGTTCCATCAAGGCCCAGGCCGATCGAATCAGCCGCGATCTCACCCGTGACGAATATCTTTGAATGATCGAAGACGCACGGATCCAGTGCTTGAACGACGATCCGCCCCACGATGGCGGAGAGTATGTGCTCTACTGGATGCAGCAGTCACAGAGAGCAAAATTCAACCACGCCCTCGAGCACGCGGCGCGCATCGCCAACGAGTGCGGTCTCCCGCTGGTGGTGGGATTTGGACTGACCGAGAAGTACCCCGAGGCGAACGAGCGCCACTTCGCGTTCATGCTGGAAGGCCTCGCGGAGACGGAGCGGGAGCTGCGAACACGGCGGATCAGAATGGTGGTGCGTCGTGGCCCTCCGCCCGAAGCGGCGCTCGAGCTTGGCAAGCGGGCCACGGTGATTGTCTGCGACCGGGGCTATCTGCGCCATCAGCGCAGATGGAGAAAAGATGTCGCCAGGAAGGCCGGACGACAGGTCATCCAGGTTGAAGGCGACGCCGTCGTTCCGGTGGAAGTTGCCTCTGACAAGGCGGAGTTTGCGGCCCGCACCATCCGCCCGAGGCTCGAACGCCAGCGCGGTGCATTCCTACGCGGCATGAGCGAATCCCGGCTCCAGCGATCCTCGCTGGGCCTCGAGCTTCCTGACGGTATGGATATCTCGGACCCGGAAAAAGTGCTGAAGAGACTGAAGCTCGATCGAAGCGTTGCCCGGGTCGAATGGCTTCGGGGCGGCACCGGAGAAGCGCGGGCTCGGCTTCGCCGTTTTCTGTCGGGCGCGCTCGAGGGCTACCATGATGCGCGCAACGACCCCGTTTCGCCGCGCTGCTCGACGCTGGCTCCTTATCTCCACTTCGGCCAGATTTCGCCGATCGAGGTTGCGCGTAAGGTGACAACCGCCAAGACCCCCTCAAAGGCGGACAAGGAAGCGTTTCTCGAAGAGCTGATCGTGCGCCGGGAGCTCGCCATCAACCACGTTTATTTCCGGAGAAACTATGACCGATACGAGACGCTTCCCGACTGGGCCAGGAAGTCGCTTGCGAAGCATAAAAGGGACAAGCGCCCGCACCGATACGCGAGAAAGTCGTTTGAGCTGTCGAAGACCCATGATGATTACTGGAACGCCGCCATGACCGAAATGCGCATCACCGGCTATCTTCACAATCACTTGCGCATGTACTGGGGAAAGAAGATCCTCGAGTGGTCGAGCACGCCGGAATCCGCGTTCAAAACCGCACTTTATCTCAACAACAAGTATTTCCTCGACGGGCGTGATCCCAGCTCTTACGCCAACGTGGCCTGGATATTCGGTCTTCACGATCGCCCCTGGCAGGAGCGCAAGATCTTCGGCAAGGTGCGCTACATGAACGCTCAGGGGCTCGAGCGCAAGTTCGACGTCGAGGCATACGTCGAGGCGGTACGAGAGCGCGCGCTAAAGGAAAGCTGAGCCTGGATTCATCCGCCGGACAGCCATCCCGCCGGCGGCGCGTTCCGGTCGTCTTCAATCTCTCAAGTAGATTCCCTCGGCCTCCGCCAGGCGCGCAAGCGCCTCTTCGAACGCCGCTCTCGAGCGTCCAGTGACCCCTTTGAGATAACGATGCAACTCGGCGTCCTCCGGGCTCGAGCTCTCGCATTCGGCGCAGTACTGCTCGAAGGCGCGAAGACCCATGACAATTTGTGCAAGATGATGAGGACACTCACATTTGATCGAGGGCGACGATCCGACAATCCGGGCGACCATGTCCTGAGTAAATCGGGGCGGTGGGACGTCGCCCGCTACTGTCCCCGTGGCTTCTTCCGGCGGTCTCGGCGCGGCCGAAAGTTCCTCCATCAGGCCGAGCGCGGCGCGGCGAAGCTCGCTGGAGTCCAGCGGAGACCGCATGGTCACCACGCCGCCTCTTCGAAGCGTATTCAGCGCCGCGCGAGCGCCAAAACCGTACACCACGATCGCGCCGCGGGCGCCGAGCGTGCTCATGGCATCCGCCACCAACCGGTCGGTACCGTCATGAACCGTAGGGCATTCCAGCACCACAATATCCACGGGCCGCCCCGAAAGCTCTTCCTCGGCCGACCTGACGTCGGCGCAGCGAAGCACCACATCGAGCTCCCGCTCCCCCGCCGCGGCCGGTGCGCCAAGAGTCGCAAGTGAATTCCCGATAATGACCAGGTGAATGCTTTCGGGCCGTTTCTTTACGGCGTCGGCTGCCCGCTGCTCACTGATGGTGTTCTCACTGATTCTCTCGAGCTCGGCCAGCGACGCCTTCGCCACCTCGCCGATGGGTACGCCCGCATTGCTCAGCCGCCTGATGAGAACCAGCCGGCGCACGTCTTCACGCGTATACAG
>DATIPL010000340.1:0-2252 GCA_035471965.1 Gammaproteobacteria bacterium | reverse complement strand
TATACACGCCCTGATGGATTTCATTGAGCGCGTGGTTGATCGCGTCCGGCGGCAGGCGGTCGTTGCTGAGCCTTGAGATTTGAATGAAAAAAACGCCTCTGATCCGATTCATTTGCCCGGATTTCCCTGACCCGGTTTTTGAATCTCCCAGAGCTCAACGCTTGTCTCCAGGGACTCGCTCCTCTTTTCGTCCGGCAATCCTGCGCAGCGGGCAATCAGGGCCGGGATCCAAGCATGCCGAGCAAGGGGTTATTCCCAACAGCTTCTTCATATTGTTCAGGCCGCCGCAAGATCCTTTAATGCGGCGATTTCCGAAAATTACACCGATCGACATCGCAATCAGCGCAACGGCGAAAACCACTATGGCAGCAATAAACTCGGCCATTGGAACGCAACGAGCAGAGGAGTCGCTTGGACGCTCCCCGGGGAGAGTATACCTGTTTCCTTTCGCCCTTCTTTATTCGCCCGAATGTACAGAGTAATTCCGCAGCGTAATTCCGGGGACAGTCTAAAGATTCAATTTCAAGTCCTGACGGTTATCATCGGTCGGCCGGCGCCGCAGCCGCAATGGAACCGAGCGCTTTGGGACTGATCGCCGAACTCGCTCAGCGTCTCGCCCGCATCCGCTTTGAGGATCTCGGAGAGGATGCCGTGGCGCAGGCAAAGCGCCTGATGCTCGACGGGCTTTCGGTAGCGGTGGCGGGCGCTTCCCACGAGCCGGTTGCGTTGCTGTGGAAGGTTTCGCGGGAACTCGCCGGCGAAGGCGAAGCGAGCGTAATCGGACTCAACGCAGGGTGCGCCCCCGACGTGGCGGCGTACGTCAACGGTGCCGCCATGCACGTGCTCGATTACGAGGTCATGTGGAGCCCCGCGACCCACGCCACCTCAACCTGCCTCCCCGCCCTGCTCGCCCTCGCCGAGCAGCGCAATGCAGGTGGACGCCGCGTGCTGACCGCGCTGGTGCCCGGTATCGATGTGCAGGGGCGTCTGCGGGTCGCCCGTGCCTGCCGAGCCGCGTCGCGAGCTCGAGCCCGCGGCACCGCCGCCGACGATGACGATGCAATGCGGTCCGTTTTTCCCTCGAGTCCAAGTCATGCTGAGAGACGAACGTCAATAAAGGAGCGAAGCCCTCAGCTTGAATCTAACAATCTCGGGCGAACAAATTCAGCCGGCGTAGGGAGCATTGACCGCGCGGCATTTTGCCCGACGCTAATTTCCGCAGCGCCATACTCACGGCGCTTTGGAGTTGCGTCACGAACTGCGCGAAACTTGGAGGAGATGCAGCGAAATCCGGAAATCACCCATCACTCCTCATCGCAGCCTTATCGATACGAAAGGATATCGATATCATCGAGAGCCAAGCAACGCAGAATCCGAAATTTGAATCTGAAAACGTCAGGTGCAATGCGCTTCGCTTATTGCACCCTACGCGTGCTCCGGTGAGCGGGAGCAACCGTCTCTGACCCGTTTTTTTGCTCGTCTGCACTCTGTTGTCATCGATGGCATTCTGTCGCACACTGGCTCGTATACCCGGATGCGAGGGCCAGATGTTGATTCGGATACTGCGACCCGCGGCAGGGGTGCTGCTCCTGCAAGTCATCGCCATGGCCTCGCTGTCGCCAGCGCTCGGCCAGGGCTTCAATCGTCACGAGCCTTGTGGACTGGGTTTCGCGCTCGATCCCGAGTGCCGGGGCGAGGAGCAGCAGCCGACCGGCGAGCAGCGCGAGAACGATGGCAAAGACGCAATCTGCTCGGGCGAAAAGCTCGATGCGATTAGAGACGGCTAACCGTGGGCCGTGGAAGCCTTCATCGCGGCGGTGGAAGACGGGCGCGAATCCGATGCGGAAACGTTGCTGCAAAGAATCCGGGCGCACGAGCGCGACTGGAAGAAGGCGCGTAAGACCTGCGCCGAAGATCCCGGCCCTCTTCGTGCGCTGCTGGATGCCGACGTAGCGAAGACGTACGACGAGATGCTATGGAGCTTCGACCCCCCGATCGCTATTCCCCCCGATCTGATCGGTGGGGCGGGTTAAGTTCGATTCGCTCTGTCCACGGGCCTCTGATTCTGCGCACGGAAGTCTGCGTCCAGAAGAAGGAAGTAGGTGCCGACCCTTTTCCATGCGGTTCGTAATTTCTTCGAAGCCTCTAAAAGCTCAAGTAGTATCCCCACTTGCTGATTTCATGCTCATACTGCCACCCGACTACGGTCGAATGCGACATGGCAAAGTACCGGACCCGCTTGCCGTCCGCGG
>DATIPL010000339.1:0-3023 GCA_035471965.1 Gammaproteobacteria bacterium | reverse complement strand
CACCGACGCCGAACTGCGATTCCTGCCGCCCTACAGCCCCGACCTCAATCCGATCGAGATGGCCTTCGCGAAGTTCAAGGCGTTCCTCAATCAGCTCGCCGCCCGAACCCTCGACGACCTCTGGCACGCCATCGGACACGCCCTCGACATCTTTACTCCCGGCGAATGCCGAAACTGCTTCGCAGCTGTCGGATTCGAACTCGAGTGATCGGAAAATGCTCTAGCGAATGCGCACGATCTCATTGCCGCCCGACGGTTCCTCCGGCTGGCGGACAGCGCTGTCCGGGTCCATGCCCTTCAGGAACTTGAAAAGGTCGCTGTTCGTCGAGAGGACGATCGTCGTATTCTCGGAGATCATCGCCTTATAGGCCTGCATGGTCCGGGTGAATTCGTAGAACGCCACCGATTCCGGGCTCTGGTTGTAAGCTCTCGCATAGATTTCGGTAGCTTTCGCATCCGCCACGCCCCGGATCTCCTCGACCTGACGATAGGCTTCAGACTGAATCTTGTTCAGGTCGCGCACGCGATTGCCGCGGATTCTGGCCGCCTCGCCGTTGCCCTCGGAAAGGAAGCGTTCCGCAATCTGCCGGCGTTCGCTGATCATCCGATCGTAGATCTTGGGCCGGACGCTTTCGTTATAATTGATCCGCTTGAACCGGATATCGAGCAGCTCGATGCCGAACACCCGGACTTTCTCGGCCGCTGCGGCATAGATCTCCTCCTCGACCAGCTTGCGCCCCTTCTGGATTGGCACGAGCGACCCGATATCCTGCTTGCGTTCCGCCTCGGTCAGCAGCGTGTCGCGCAAAGGAACGCGACCCTTGGTGGTGCGGATGATCTCGATCAATTCGTGCTTGGCAACAGCGTTACGGGTTTCGCTGCCGAGAATGTCATCGAGACGAGACTGAGCGCTGCGCTCGTCACGCAGCCGAAGAAAGTACTGGAGGGGATCAGTGATCCGCCAGCGGGCGAAGAGATCCACCGAGATGTAGAGCTTGTCCTTGGTCGGCATGTCCGACGGGTTGCCGTCCCACTCGAGAACCCGCCGGTCGATCGGATTGACGTCCTGGATAAACGGCACCTTGAATTTCAATCCGGCCGTGGTAACGGGCTCGCCGACGGGTTTGCCGAACTGGGTGATGATGACCTGCTCGACTTCGCTGACCGTATAGATCGAACTCGTCGAAACATACGTTCCGACGGCAAGGAGCCCCACGACGGTTAACACTGCGCCCTTGTTCATGGGTTTTCTCCCTGCGGTGAATCGAGATTGAGCAGCGGCAGGATGCTCCGCGTCTGCTCATCGACGATGATCTTCGAGCGGAGACCCGGCATGACGTCCTGAAGGGTCTCGACATAGATGCGGCGGCGCGTGACCTCCGGTGCCTTGTTGTACTCGGTCAGCAAGGCACTGAAACGGGCGACATCACCTTCCGCCTCGTTGACCCGTTTCAGGCGGTAGCCGTCGGCCTCACGGATGCGCTGATCTTTCTCGCCCTCGGCTAGCGGGATCACCTTGTTGTAATCCCGCCGCGCTTCGTTGATAAGCTTCTCCTTTTCCTGCTGCGCTTGGTTCACCTCGTTAAACGATTCCTGTACCGGTCGAGGTGGATTTATGTTCTTCAGCTGCACCTGGTCGATACTGATCCCCATGGTGTATTTGGTCGAGAGTGCCTGCATCTTGGTCAACGCCTCGACCTCGATTTCCTGTCGTCCGATGGTGATCACCTCGTCCACGGTGCGATCACCGACCACTTCCCGCATGACGGATTCGGAGACATAACGCAGGGTTTCGCTCGGCTCCCGGACTTCGAAAAGGAAATTCCGGGGGTTCGATATGCGGTACTGGATCACCCATTCGACCAAGGCGGCATTGAGATCGCCGGTAACCATCTGCGTCTCCCGCGTTGCGTCGCGGGGAGACGGGCCCTGGTATGGATCGCTGGCTCCCGGCGTCGTGAACCCGAACTCCTGCTTGAGCTGCCGCTTGACAGGCACGGTCGTCGTAGCGTCGATCCCGAGTGGTAGCTTGAAATGCAGGCCCGGCGGAACCTCCTTGAGGTATTTTCCGAAGCGCTGCACGACGGCGACGGAGTCGCTCGGCACCGTGTAATAGGCGGACCATGCGCCCCAGGCGACCAGCGCCAGGAGGGCGATGGTGACGATGGTGCGCGGGCCGCCACTCGGCATCATTCGCTTGAGATGATCCTGTCCCTGCCGGACCATGTCCTCCAATTCGGCGCCGGGTTTGCCGCCGCCGCTCCAGGGACCGCCCCGGCCGCCGTCATCGTTCTGATTTGACATGGGAGAGAGTCCTATTAGGCAGACGTGAAAACCAAATCACGAATTTAAGCTTCAGATACGCCTTCCGAGCGCATGAGCAGTCGCATTGTCGGGTCGAGCAGCATCTCGTCGAGGCCCGGTTCGGTCGACGCCACAGCAGGGCTCCAATTCCTCAACAGGGCGACCTCCAGTGCCTGCCAGGGAGCCGTCAAGGTCTGCGAATGTCCTGGACTACCGGGCGTCGAATGCAGATGGATGGGGAGCGATGTCCGCAGACAATCGGGGAGGATCATGCCGTCGAGGACGTCATTCTCCGATTCCACGCCGGACGGCAGCACCTTCTCGAGCTCGTCCAATTGGAAGGGGCGCGCGAACTTCACGGCCGTGTTTCTTGTTTGCGTGTATGCATGCTGCATCTCCAGATGAATGTGGCAGCCCGAGTATTCGCCGAGTGACAGAATGACATGCCGTTCGCTTCCGCTGTCGGGGTGTCGAATGTCGCGCATCTCGCGCGCAGGGGCCCCGATCTCCGACGACGGCGTGGAGGCCCGCTAATGGGGACGAACACTCATCCCTTCGCCTTCGGCACGATCCATCGCTTGACAATCGGTTTCGGCCTCGTGCGCGTCCGGTGTTCCCTTGGATGGCTCTTGAACGGGCGCCGGTTCTGCGGGGACTGTGCTTGAGGCCGCGTCGCGCTTCAGGGCCGCATCCAGTTCGTTGGGATCGATTGTCAAAGT
>DATIPL010000338.1:0-5135 GCA_035471965.1 Gammaproteobacteria bacterium | reverse complement strand
CCCTGTATCGACGTCGTCGCCAAATGTCGCGGGTCGTACCTGGAAACCCTCGAGGGCAAGCGGATTCTCGACTTTCACGGCAACAGCGTGCATCAGCTGGGATTCGGCCATCCCAAAGTGGTAGAGGCGGTGCGCCGGCAGATGCAGTCGCTTCCGTTTTGTCCCCGCCGCTATACCAACCGGCCCGCCATCGAGCTGGCCAGGAAGCTGGCGGAAATTTCCCCCGGTGATCTGGGCAAGGTCCTGTTTGCGCCCGGCGGTTCGGAAGCCATCGGTATGGCGCTCAAGCTCGCGCGCATGGCCACGGGGCGATTCAAGACCGTTTCTCTGTGGGACGCGTTTCACGGTGCATCCCTCGACGCGATATCAGTGGGCGGCGAAGCGCTGTTCCGCCGGGACATCGGACCGCTGTTTCCTGGAAGCGAGCACGTGCCGCCGCCGGATCCGCGTCACTGTCCCTTCGACTGCGGCGGCGTATGCAACCTCAGGTGTGCGGATTATCTTGAATACGTACTCGAGAAGGAGGGTGACGTGGGCGCGGTGATCGCGGAGACCGTGCGCAGCACGCCTTACATCCCCCCCAACGATTACTGGAAGCGGGTGCGCCAGGCCTGCGACCGCCACGAGACCCTGCTGATCCTGGACGAGATACCCAACTGCCTCGGGCGCACCGGAAAAATGTTCGCCTGCGAGCACTACGACATCGTTCCGGACATGCTCGTCATCGGCAAGGGTCTCGGCGGGGGAATTTTTCCCCTCGCCGCGCTTATCGTTCGGGAGCATCTGGACATCGCGCCGGATTTTGCCCTCGGCCATTACACCCACGAAAAAACTCCGGTCGGCTGCGCCGCCGCCCTCGCCGCCATCGAAGTGGTGGAAACCGAGGGCCTGGCCGAGCGCGCTGCGGATCTCGGCGCCTACGCGATGGAAAGGCTCGCCGATCTGGCCGCCCGGCACACGGTCATCGCCGAGGTGCGCGGCATCGGTCTGCTCCTCGGGGTCGAGGTCGAGGCGCCGGGCGGCGACAGCACGCTGCTGGCCGAACGCATACTCTACGCGGCCCTGGAACAGGGATTGAGCTTCAAAATCAGCATGGGAAGCATCCTCACCCTGATACCGCCGCTCACCATCACTCCGGAAGAGCTGGACTCGGCCATCGACATTCTTGACGCGGCAATCACCGTCGCCGCCTAGCCGGTCGCGCGGCGCATTCGACTCCGCCCCGGTGAATTCGCGGCAGAGCCGGAAATCCGTTTCCCGCCGGCGGCCGTCCGGGCGGTCGGCAGCCGTTTTGTCGCATTGCAACATCCTGCGGGTATAATCGGCGGAACACACGGCGGGATCCACCGGAATCCCCGGCCGAAACGGCCGCGGCGACTGTGGACATTCCACCGCACCGGTTTCAGACTGCAGACGAAAACGGAACGGATAAAATCCGCGCATTACAAGGAGATTCAACCATGAGTGAAGTCGTCATTGCGGGCGCCGCCCGCACCCCCGTCGGCGCGTTCAACGGCGGATTGAGTTCGGTACCCGCCTCGTACTTAGGCGAAGTGGCCATCCGCGAGGCAATGAGCCGCGCCAAAGTGGAAGCCAACGAGGTAACCGAGGTCGTGCTCGGCCAAATCTTGAGCGCCGGCGCCGGACAAAACCCCGCGCGTCAGGCGGCCGTCAACGCCGGAATCCCGGTGGAACGTACCGCGTACAACATCAACCAGCTGTGCGGCTCGGGCCTTCGTTCCGTGGCGCTGGGCTATCAAGCGATCAAGCTGGGAGACGCGGACATCATCGTCGCCGGCGGCCAGGAGAACATGAGCCAGGCGCCCCACTGCGTGCATTTGAGAAACGGCACCAAGATGGGCGCCACCGAGCTGGTGGATACCATGTTGAGGGACGGCCTGTGGGACGCGTTTAACGGCTACCACATGGGCAACACCGCCGAGAACGTCGCCCAGAAGTGGCAGATCACCCGCGAGCAGCAGGACGAATTTGCTGCCGGTTCTCAGCAGAAGGCCGAGGCCGCCCAGAAGGCGGACCGGTTCCAGGAAGAGATCGTTCCAGTCACGATCAAGACCCGCAAAGGCGATGTCGTGGTGGACAAGGACGAGCACCCCAAGCAGGGGGTGACGGCGGAAAGCCTGGGCGGGCTTCGCCCGGCTTTCCAAAAGGACGGGACGGTCACCGCGGGTAACGCCTCCGGAATCAACGATGGCGCTGCCGCCATTGTCTTGATGACCGCGGAGAACGCCCAGAAACGCGGCGTGCAGCCTCTCGCCCGAATCGTCTCCTGGGCTACCGCCGGGGTGGATCCATCGATCATGGGGTCAGGCCCGATTCCTGCCAGCCGCGCGGCGCTGGAAAAAGCCGGGTGGAGCATCGACGAACTGGATCTGGTAGAGGCCAACGAGGCGTTTGCAGCACAAGCCTGCGCCGTGAACAAGGATCTCGGCTGGGATCCGGCCAAAGTCAACGTCAACGGCGGGGCCATCGCTCTGGGACACCCCATCGGCGCGTCCGGAGCCCGCGTGCTCACCACATTGCTTTATGAGATGCGCAGGCGGGACGTCAAGAAAGGGCTCGCCACGCTTTGCATCGGCGGCGGCATGGGCATCGCCATGTGCGTAGAGCGCGACTGAAACCGGTAAGACGCGGAAAGTCCCTCACAGACAGCGAGACGCGCGGGTTCGGCCTGTGCCGAACCCGCAGGCGTCGACTGAACGGCCAGATCGTAAAGGTGCGCCGAAGAAGCGCCCGTGCACTGCATAGCCCCTGACTCTCGAGGGGCGATCGGAAAGAGAAAAACGGAGGAGATGGAACCATGGGACGTGTAGCACTGGTTACTGGAGGCACCCGCGGCATCGGTCAAGCCGTATCCATAGCGCTCAAAGATGCCGGGTACAACGTGGTGGCGAGTTACGCCGGTAACGACGAAGCCGCCAACAAGTTCAAGTCGGAAACCGGAATCGCCGTGTACAAATTCGACGTCGGAGATTTCGATGCGTGCGCCAATGCCATCAAAATGATCGAGGGAGATGTCGGCCCCATAGAGGTTCTGGTGAACAACGCTGGAATCACCCGCGACCGACCCCTGCACAAGATGAGCAAAGAGGAGTGGGATGCGGTCATCAACACGAACCTCTCCGGACTTTTCAATACTTGTCGAAACGTCATTGACGGGATGCGTGCTCGCGGCTTCGGACGCATCATAAATATAAGCTCGATAAACGGTCAGAAAGGCCAGTTCGGACAGACCAACTACTCCGCGTCGAAGGCGGGCGATCTCGGCTTCACCCGGGCGCTTGCTCTGGAAACGGCCTCCAAGGGCATCACGGTCAATGCGGTTGCGCCCGGCTATATCGGCACGGAAATGGTGCGCGCGGTTCCAGAGAATGTTCTCAAAGAAAAGATCCTTCCGCTGATTCCGGTTGGAAGACTGGGTGAACCGGATGAAATCGCGCGCTGCGTCGTGTTCCTGGCCTCCGATGATGCGGGCTTTGTTACAGGTTCGACGCTTTCCGCCAATGGCGGTCAGCTCATGTCTTGATGCCGACGGCCGGGAACCGGCGTAGCGGCCTCGCGTTACGGCCCAGATCGCGATACGGGCACCGCCCGGTTTGCGTATCCCGTTTGAAAATTCAGGCGCGTCATTGGATGGAGCTGAGCCGGCCGGTCGATTGATACCCGCATCATGAACCTCGTTATCTGCGGCGCCGGCGTTATCGGCGCCGCCATTGCCTATTACCTCTCTCTCCGCGGCATCGGCGCCACCGTGGTGGAACGCTGCGATGTGGCCTGCGCCGCCTCGGGTAAATCCGGCGGCTTCCTCGCTCTGGACTGGTGCGACGGCACCCCCATGGAGACCCTGGCCCGGAAGAGCTTCTCCCTCCACGCGGAACTGGCCGGCACGCTTGGCGCGGACTACGGCTACCGGCGCATGCAGACCTACCAGGTTGCCGCAAGCCGTGAAGGAGACGTGACGCGCTACCGTGGCATGGAATCGCCGCGCTGGCTGGACGGAAACTGTGCCCTCTATTCCGCTCTTGGCAGCGAGACCAGCACGGCGCAGGTTGATCCGGAGCGTTTTACCCGCGCGCTGCTGGATGCGGCCGTCGCGAACGGCGCGAAACTCACAGGCGGCGAGGTTACCGGGATCGAGCTCGGGCGGGGCGGAACCCGAGTCATCGGCGTTCGGGTCGGCGAAGTGGTGCTTCCCGCGGATGCCGTGGTGATCGCCATGGGGCCCTGGAGCATCCTCGCCGCCAGGTGGCTGCCTTTACCGCTGGTGGACGGGCTCAAGAGTCACAGCATTCTCATTCGCGCGGCAGGCCGCGTACCCGCCCAGGCCCTGTTCGTCGAATTCATTTCCGACTCCGGAGAACCGAGGTCGCCGGAAATCTTTCCCCGCGATCGCGGCGAGGTCTACGTATGCGGAATCTCCGATGCACAGCCGCTGCCGATGGATCCGGCGAAGGTGGCCGTCGGTAACGAAGCCTGTGACGAGCTGCACGCGCTGTCCGGCATACTGTCGACCATGCTGGCGAAAGGAAAAGTGGTACGCCGCCAGGCCTGCTACCGGCCCGTCTGCGAAGACGCGTTGCCGATCATGGGAAAGGTGCAGGGCGTCACCGGCGCCTATGTGGCCAGCGGCCACAACTGCTGGGGTATGCTCAATGCGCCGGCGAGCGGGCTCGCGATGTCCGAGCTCATCGCGGATGACGCATCCCGCAGCATCGACTTGTCGCCCTTCGATCCGGGTCGATTGCCCGTGTTTTCACCACGCGCGGCTGCTTCCGGCGCCTTGAATTCCTGAAGAGTCGTGCTGCGGCACAGGCGCCGTTGCGATCCTTATCGCCGACACCGATCCCTCTTGAACTCTATCCCCACTATCGCAACGTTCCACTGGAACGTCTGAGATTGATCATGAACGCCGCCACCTGGAGAAAACACAAGCTCTTGAACCTTCTGCAATCCGTCGCCTTACTGGCGGCCATGGCGGGCTTGCTTGGCGTTCTGGGCTGGATCGTTGCCGGTGAGGGCGGAGTCTTGTGGGCCATCGGCGCCGGAATCGCGCTGGTGCTGCTCTATCCTTCAATCAGTCCGGCGCTCGTGCTCAAGCTCTACAACGCCCGCGAGCT
>DATIPL010000337.1:0-3121 GCA_035471965.1 Gammaproteobacteria bacterium | reverse complement strand
CCGCCGGACCACGAGTGGTACAAGTTCGCCGAAGACGTTTCGCGCAAGCTCTCCGACGCCGGATTTTCCGTGGTCAGCGGCGGCGGGCCGGGAATCATGGAAGCCGCCAACAAGGGCGCCTTCGCCGGCAAATCCCTGAGTATCGGGCTGAACATCATGCTTCCCCACGAGGAGGCCTCCAATCCTTACCAGGATCTGGCGCTGAACTTCCGGCATTTTTTCGCCCGCAAGGTCATGTTCGTAAAGCACGCGTCGGCCTACGTGGTGCTCCCCGGCGGATTCGGGACGCTGGACGAGCTGGCGGAGATCCTCACCCTGGTGCAGACGGGCAAAACCCGCAAGATCCCGATCATTCTCGTGAACTCGGCCTTCTGGAAAGGTCTCCTTGAATGGTTCAAGCAGAGTCTTGTCGGGCAGGGCACGATTGATTCGGAAGATATGTCACTGATGACGGTGGTCGACAAGGCCGATGATGTCGTCGAAGCCATATTTTCTCACTATGAAAATCGAGGATTCGAGCCCTCGCCGGAGGAACAGGAAATCCTTCTCGAACTCTAAATCTTATATGGCGGATGTTATTCATGAACCGCCGGTTCAATCGGACAGCCCGGTAATACTAAGGAAACGTGTGATCAGAATTTCGATTTGTGCTGCTCTCTTCATGTGCGCAGTCTTGACCCGGAAACTCGACGCCCAGTCGCCGCCCCAGGAGCTGGACCCCGTGCCCAACCCGCCGCCGATCCCGGAACGCGTGCGCAGTGGAGAGACTTTGGATCCTGAAGTGACCATTATCCGGCGCGCCAGGGAAACCGTCACCGAATATCGCATAAACGGCAGACTCCAGGCGATCAAGGTAGAGCCCGAGAACGCGCCTGCCTACTACCTGGTGGATACCGACGGGGACGGTGACCTTGAAACTCGCAGAAGCGCCTACGGTCCCGACTTCCTGATTCCCATGTGGCTCATTCTGAGCTGGTGAAGAGGCTGGCCGGTGATAGGTGAAAGAAAGAAAAAAGCTCGCCTCTTTCCGTATCCGTCCCGGAACCTCTCACTATCCCCTCGCGAGCACGGTTCGTCGACGTCCGTAATGCTGGAGCATGATGCCGCCGACAATCAGAATCAGTCCCGCCACCGTGCTGCCGAAGATCTGCTCTCCGACTGTGAAATGCACGACGATCAGGGACAGGAAGGGCGTCAAATAAATCAGATTACTCACCTGTGCGGTGGTTTGAGACAACCTCAAGGCGTATAGCCAGACTACGTATGTGATGCCCATCTCGAAGGCTCCCACGTAGAGACTGCCGAACAGCCCTTCCGGGCCGACGAGTCGAGGGCTCGAGAATATCGTCATGTACAGGGCAACGAAGACAAAGCCAAAAATAAAGTTCACGCACAATCGCGAGATCGCATCCTGAGTATCTTTGGCGCCGTATACCCAGTAAAGCGCCCATACCGCGCTGCTGCCAAGAGCGAGCCCGGCGCCCAGGGGGTGCGTGACCCGAAAACCCAGAACGTCTCCCCGGGTTGATATCACCAGCGCCCCCGAGAAGCTGATGACCATGGCGAGCAGGGTCTTCACCGTAATCCGTTGTCGAAGGATGACGATGGAGAATAGAACCAGCACGATCGGCCAGATGAAATTGAGGGTCAGCGCCTCCTGCGCCGGGAGCAACGAGTAGGCCTTGAAAACGACCAGGTAGTAAAGGAAAGGGTTGAGGAATCCGAGCAGCGCCGAGCGGAAGAATTCGACGGCCGGCCAGCGTCGAAGTTCTCCCAAGCGGCCGCTCGCGACGACGATAGCTCCGAGTATCAGCAGGGAAAAAAAGGTGGAATAGAACAACAGCTCTTCGGAGCTGATGTAACCCAGCGTCAGCTTGAAGGCCGACGCCACCGTCGACCAAAACAAAATCGTAGCCGACGCAAACAGGTACGCCCGGGTCTGCTGCTCCACGCCTTACAGCCTCACGCGAGCAGAAAGATCGTGCCGAGTCCGAGGAAGGATATGAAACCCACTACATCGGTCACGGTGGTGAGAATGACGCCGCCGGCAAGGGCGGGATCGATCGAGAGACTGCGCAAAATGAGCGGAAGACCGGCGCCGGCGAGCGCGGCAGCCACCAGATTCGTCACCAGCGCGGCGCCCACGATAACGCCTAGAAGGGCGTCGCCGAACCACATCATCGCGATTCCGCCCACAACCAGCGCCCAGGCCAGGCTGTTCAGAATCCCCACCATCAGCTCCTTGAGCATCAGCCAGCGCAGGTTGCTCCATCCTATCTGCCCGAGCGCCATGCCCCGAATGACCACCGTCAGCGCCTGGGTTCCGGCAATGCCACCCATGCTCGCCACCACCGGCATCAGAATTGCCAGCGCCACGACCTGCTGCAGCGTGGCTTCGAACCAACCGATCACCCAGGAGGCAAACAGCGCTGTCGCCAGGTTGATTCCCAGCCACAATGCCCGCCCGCGGGCGGTGCGCATTACCGGCGCAAACATGTCTTCTTCCTCGTGCAGTCCCGCCATGCTCATCAGCGAGTGCTCGCCTTCGTCGCGAATGACGTCCATGACATCGTCGACGGTGATGCGTCCCAGGAGCCGGCCGTTCTCATCCACGACCGGCGCTGAAATCAGGTCCCGTTGCTCGAACAGCTTCGCCACCTCATTTTCGGGCGTGGAAGCGGGGATGCTCGGGAGATCCGCTTCCATCAGCGTTCCAACTTCACGCTCCGGTTCGTTTATCAGCAACGCGGCGAGCCTGAGCCCGCCCAGGTAACGATTGTCGCGATCGACGACCATGAGTCGATTGGTTTTTTCGGGGATCTCGCCGCGCCGGCGTAGATAGCGCATCACGGTCTCGAGGGTCACATCCGCCCGCACCGTAACGACGTCGGTGTTCATGAGACCGCCGGCGGTATCTTCGGGGTAAAGCAGAATGGATTCGAGTCGGGCGCGATCCTGTTCGTCCATGGCCAGGAGCACCTCGTCCGCGAGGTCCTCTGGAAGGTCCTGCAAGATGTCCACCGCGTCGTCCAGGTCCACGTCCTGGGCCACCGCGGCAAGCTCTTCCGCGTTCATCTGCGCCATGCGCGACGCTCTCACCGCGTCTTCGGCCTCCGCCAGC
>DATIPL010000336.1:0-1579 GCA_035471965.1 Gammaproteobacteria bacterium | reverse complement strand
AAATCGACCAGTCCTTCGTCCGGGGACTTCCCCATGATCAGAACGATCTCGCTATTGCGAGTGCGATCATCGCCATGGGCAAAGCCATGAAACTGAGGACCATCGCCGAAGGTGTCGAAACCAAAGCGCAGCTCGACGTTCTCCAATCCCTTGGCTGCGACGAGATGCAGGGCTACTACAAGGCCAGACCCATGCCTGCATCGGATTTCGGCGACTATCTGCAGGAACGTAAGGTGGTCTGATCTCCGTCTGGCGCCGCCGAATTCGGCGGTTCTTATCGGCGGAGTCGACATGAAGCATGACCGTCCCGCGTGGAGCTGTCCCCCAGGCCACCGAATCACTCATTCAAAGATGTCCCGCACCGGTTGCGTGATCCGGCCCTCGGGCATCGGTGCCGGTCGTCGGCAGGTCCCTGCAGCGGATGGCTGCATCAAGCGGCCGTTGAAGAACGGAATCCGGCGCCAAAAGCTCGGGATACCGGCAACAGCGCCCGCAACGCATGCCAGCGCATCGGCCCTGAGCACCCGTCGAACGGCTTTTGCTTCGCAGGGCGCAGAGTATTGCCCCGCGACAATGATCGTTGTTGAGAAATAAAAAGCCCCGGCTCCTTTCCCGGGGCCGGGGCGGGTTGACCATCGGAGACGCTAAGGCAAGAACACCTGCGTCGATACGGCGTTGTCCCGGACGTCGTCGGGAAACACGAGCATCGGATGGGTCTCGTTCATCAGCCAGGGTTCGAGCAGGTTCAGATAGAACGGGCTGCCGGGTATGGCGCTCTCCCCGCCCGGCAGGCTCGTTTCCGCTTTCACCCTGGCAGGAACCAGCCTGGCGACGAACCGGCCCGTGGGCCCGAAATCGAACATGAATGAGTCGCTGTCGGTGACTCGAATATTGTTCGCATCGAGCGGCGGCGCCTGATCCACCGTCTCAAATCCGCCGTCCACCGGAATTCCGGCAAGGCCTTCCAGCGGCTGGGGAAATAATCCGAAGCCGGGCGGCACGTTGAACGACGGGGCGGCGCCCCCCAGCGGATGGTTGAATACGATGCGGTGAAGTTTGCCCCACCGGTAGTCGTCCTGATTCCCGGACATACGGAATGCCGGGGCAAAGGCGTCCGAGGCAAGCAGGTCGAGCGCATCCCGCAGGGAAGTGAGCACTATGATATCGCGGCGGACGTCCTTATCGCCGACGAGTGGCGCATGGAAGAAGTTCAGTCCCGACTCGCCCTCACCGCTTCTTTCCAGCAGGTGCTTCATAGCCGTGATCAGTTCCTCGCGTTTAGCGGGTCTCGGCACATCGACGAGCCCCAGGCCGTCCAGGGTGGCGTCGATGGTGTTGGCGACCATCGTTCCGCGCCAGGTGGAATAGATTGTTGCAGCCACGCTTGCACCGACCTCGACGTTCTCAGAATCCGCGTCGAATCCCTCGACGATGCCGGTCGGCGTAGTGAAATTCCATACGCGCAGCCGCCCGACTGCTTCTGCTACCTGCGGATCGGCTGCTGCGGAAGCGAGGATCGGGTGGGCGCCGCTGCGTGTGGCGTTGTCAAAGGCGTCGAGGATGAACGGCACCAGCGCTT
>DATIPL010000335.1:0-8441 GCA_035471965.1 Gammaproteobacteria bacterium | reverse complement strand
GCCGAGGTGCAATCGCTTGGTCCGAGTCGCTCGGACGTGGCCTATTGGGTGAAGGTGCAGATTGCGCCACCTTAGCGGGCGGTTTCCGACTTTTTCTTCACTCTTTGCTCGAAGCGATCAACATTGACGACCACGCGCTCGTGGCTTCCCCTGCCGATTGCTTCAATCTCGTCCTCGGCCTCGAGTGCGAACGCGAGCGTTCGTCCTTCCACCCTGATCAGCTTGGCGAAGGCCCGAACCTCCAGCCCGACCGGGGTGGCGGCGAAATGCTTGACGTTGAGCACGGTGCCGAGCGTCTGATAGCCGGCCGGCAGGTATTTCTCCACCGCGGCCAGCGCCGCAGCCTCCAGTAAATTTACCATCACCGGAGTGGCCAGAACCGGCACCACGCCGCTGCCCACGTGGGGCGCGGTGTGCTCCTTTGCGACGACGATGGATTTTTCGCCCTTCAGTCCGGGCTTGAGCTTGTCGATGGCTTTCATGGATTCTGTATTTTCGATGCGATTGCTTCAGACGCGCTCGCGAGGGAAACGCGCGTTTGCTTCCACTACGTTCAAGTCCATGTGGTTGCGCATATAGCGGTTTGCCGAGTTCCGGACCGGCTCATGGTCCCAGGGCTGGTATTTTCCGCTGCGCAGCGCCGCATACACGAGATGGCGATTTCGCTGGCTGCTGCGCACTTCCTCGTCGAATCGGTCCAGGTCCCAGCGCATATTCATCTCGTTCATGAGTGTCGACAGTTGATTGCCGTAAGACGGATCCGCGGCAAGGTTTTTCTGCTCGCCCGGGTCCGTTTCCAGGTCGAAAAGCTGGGGCGGATCGGCTTTACAATGGACCAGCTTGAAACGCCCGTGGCGCAGCATGACCAGTGGAGCGATTGCGCCCTCGGCGGCGTATTCCGCGGTCACGCGTCGGTCGGGCTCGGGATCTTCACCTTCGAGGATTGGCGCCAGGCTTGCGCCGTCGAGCGCTTCCTCGAACTCGCCCGCATCAATGGACGCCAGATCGAGAAACGTCGGCAGCAGGTCCAGGATCGATACCGGTGTGGCCACGTCGCGGGCGGCGAAGCGTTCCGGCGCGTGGAGCATCAACGGTACCCGCATCGAACCCTCGAAGCCACTCATCTTGAACCACAGGCCCCTTTCGCCCAGCATGTCGCCGTGATCGGACAGGAAAACGATTACGGTGTTCCGGTCGAGGCCGCAGGCCCGATACACGTCCAGGATCTCGCCGATTTTCTCGTCCAGGTAGCTGAGGTTGGCGAAGTAGGCGCGTCGCGCGTCGCGCACGTTCTGTTCGCTGATGTCGAAGCGCGAGGCGTCGCACACCTCCAGCAGCCGCCGGCTGTGCGGATCCTGCTCCGCGTACGGAATCGAGCCGGTCGCGGGCATGGGTAAACTCGCGCCCCGGTAGAGATCCCAGTACTTTTTCCTCGTTACATATGGATCGTGGGGGTGGGTAAAGCTCACCGTCATGCAAAACGGGCGCTGGTGGCCGCGGCGGGCAAGTCGGTACAGCTCGGCGCGGGCCGTGAAAGCGACCTCGTCATCGAACTCGAGCTGATTGGTGGTCTCGGCGACGCCGGCGCCGACCACCGAGCTCATGTTGTGATACCACCATTCGATGCGTTCACCCGGCTTCGACCAGTCCGGGGTCCAGCCGAAATCGGCGGGATAGATGTCGGTGGTAAGCCGGGATTCGAAGCCGTGAAGCTGATCCGGGCCGACGAAGTGCATTTTGCCGGTGAGCACCGTGTCATAACCTGCCCGTCTCAAGTGATGGGCAAAGGTCGGCACCGAGGATGGGAACTCGGCGGCGTTATCGTACACCCCGGTGCGCGACGGCAACCTGCCGCTCATGAATGAAGCCCGGGCGGGCACGCAAAGCGGACTGGCGCAATAGCTCGCGGAAAAGTTCACCGCGGCGTCCGACAGGCGCCTCAAATTGGGCACCCTGAGAAACTCCGCCGGACCATCGGCGAAGAGCGTGCCGCTCAACTGGTCCACCATGAAGATGAGAAAATTCGGCTGATTGTTCATAGCTGCTGATTCTCTGACTCGAGGCCGCAATCCAACGGCTCGCTGTGCGGCAGTCGCTGTTTCGGATGGTGGCATAGTGACCTCAAATCACGCCGACCGGAAGGCATTGCGCCGAAGGTATGACATCCGGATCGGACGGATTGCGCGTCTTATCGTGGGAGAATGCGACCATCGGGCTCACAGAAGGAGGCGCTCCGGGTGAAGGCATACGAGATCAACTCCGACGGCGGCATTGACGCCCTGGCGCGGGTGGAGCGCGCGGAACCGCGCCCTGGTCCGGCGCAGGTGGTGGTGAGGGTGCGCGCCTCGTCGGTGAATTACCGCGACTTGTCCACCATCGAGGATCCGGTGTCGCGAAACCTGCCCTACCCCAGGGTTCCCAATTCCGACGGTGTCGGAGAGGTGGTCGAAGTCGGCGAGGGGGTCACGCGATTCAGGCCCGGTGAGCGGGTCGCGGCCACGTTTTTTCAACGCTGGGCCGATGGTCAGATTACTCAAGACGCCATGGCGAGCGCCCTGGGTGGTGCCCTGGACGGCATGCTGGCCGAGCGCGTGCTGCTGCACCAGGACGGTCTGGTATCGGTGCCCGACCACCTGACCGATCTGGAGGCGGCGACGCTGCCCTGCGCGGCCGTCACCGCCTGGAATTCGCTGGTGGAGCAGGGTAACGTCCGGGCGGGCGATACGGTGCTGCTGCTCGGTACCGGTGGCGTTTCCATCTTTGCGCTCCAGTTCGCGATCCTGCTGGGCGCGCGGGCGATCATCACTTCCTCCAGCAACGCCAAGCTGGCGCATGCGAAGTCGCTGGGCGCCTGGGAGACGGTGAACTATCGAGATACCCCCGACTGGGAGCAGGCGGTGCTGGATCTCACCGGCGGACGCGGCGTGGACCATACCGTGGAGGTGGGTGGAGCCGGAACGCTGCAGCGGTCCATTGCCGCGACCCGGGTCGCCGGCTCCATCGGTCTCATCGGCGTGCTTACCCGGGGCGAGCTGAATCCCACCCTGGTGATGCGCAAGTCCCTCAAGCTTCAGGGCATCTACGTGGGCAGCCGGCGAATGTTCGAGGACATGAACCGGGCCATCGCCTTGCATCGGCTGAAACCCGTCATTCACCGTGCGTACGCCTTCGAACAAGCGCGGGAGGCTTACCGCGCGATGCGCAGGGCGCAGCATTTCGGCAAGCTGGTGATCGAACTCTGAGGAGACGAGGACATCCACTCCCGAGGCCGGAACATCATCCGAGAGACGAGCGATGGCCCGGCGTTCCGAGCAGCTCCGTCTTCGCCCGATTCGCGCTGGCTCGATTGAAAAAATGACGCTGTCCAAACCGACGGTTACCGTTTTCGGCGGCACCGGCTTCCTCGGCGCGGCCGTGGTGTCGCGACTGCTCGACGCCGGCATGACGGTCCGCGTCGCCGCGCGGCACCCGGAGCACCTGCCCGGGCAGGGACCGGGAAGCCGCGTCGCTCTGGCGCAGGCCGACGTCCGGGACCCGGAAACCGTCGCCGCCGCCGTTGAAGGCGCGCAAGCCGTGGTCAATGCCGTCGGCCTTTATCTGGAGCGAGGTCCGGACACCTTCGACGTCATCCACGTTCAGGGAGCGGCGAATGTCGCCGGGCTCGCCGCCAGGGCCGGCGTCAAGACATTGATTCACGTCTCGGGAATCGGTGCCGATCCGGCTTCTGCGTCCCGCTACGTGCGCGCCCGGGCGAACGGCGAGCGGCTCGTCCGGGACCGCTTTGACGGTCGGGCCACCATCGTCAGGCCCAGCGTGCTGTTCGGCCCTGGCGATGCATTCTTGAACACCATCGACGCCATCACCCGGGCTGCGCCCGTATTTCCGCTTTTCGGTCGGGGTCGGACCCGACTGCAGCCGGTCTACGTGGGCGACGTGGCCGATGCCGTCTTCCGCTGTATCGACGGGGAGGCGGCCACGGGGAAGATCTGCGAGCTCGGCGGCCCGCGGGTGTACACCTACCGCCAGGTGGTGGAGCGTGTGCTGGCTTTCAGGCGGCGCCGGCGCCTGCTGCTGCCGGTGCCGTTTGCCGTATGGTCGGCACAGGCAAGGGTGTTGAGCCTGTTTCCCAGTCCTCCGCTGACCGAAGACCAGGTGATCCTCATGAGGGACGACAACCTGGTCGGTGAAGGCACGTTGACGCTGGAGGATCTGGGCGCTTCGGTCCACGATCTGGACGCCATGCTGCCGCAGTGCCTGGCATCGCGAACGCCCTGACGGCCGGCTGAATTCAAGGGATTCCGGGCCATCCTTTGCGCCGGTCGAGGCGCTGGAAACGTGACTCGCGCCCTTGTAATTGCTGCGACGCAACATATATAGTGCGCGCCCTTCGATTCGAGGCAGTTCAGTGATCGACCCCGTTAAGCCGGTCAGGGTTTTCAAGAACTGGAAGCTCGGCTGCTACAGCATCGCGCAGGACGGCAGGCTCAAGGCCTCCGCCCGCCAGGTGCGTCTCGCGGACGTGGAGTTCCGGGTGCGACAGTCGGGCCGCCGGCGCATGCTCGAGAAAGGGGTGCGCAACGTGCACGCCTATGCCATCGGCCGCCTGATCGACTTTGTCCATCCCGAAGAGACGCGCCAGCTCGAGAGGATGTCCGGGCGCGCCACATTCTACGATCCGATGCGCTTTGCCGCCTTTGTCGACAGCGAGACGAAGGTCCCGGTGATTTACGCGGGCGCGGCGTACTTTGACGAGCGCGGCGTGATTTACGACGGACCGTCCAGCGGTCCGACGCTCACTCAGGCGGCTTAGTCAGACGGAAAATGAGCCCGATGACGCAGCCGGAATCAATCGGGAAACAAAAAAGGCGGCCTCACGAAGGCCGCCTTTCTTGACCGCTGAGCGAATGCGCTGGAAACGTTTTCGCCAGCGAGACTCAGGCCGCTTTCAGGTTCCCGGCCGCGTTCTTTCCGCGCTCGTTGACGACGTCAAACTCCACGCGCTGACCTTCCTTGAGCGTGCCGAGGCCGGCGCGCTCCACCGCGCTGATATGAACAAAAACGTCCTTGCCGCCGTCCTCGGGCTGAATAAATCCAAAACCCTTCGCCGTGTTGAACCACTTAACAGTTCCGATAGCCATAGTCACTCCGTAGAAAATAATAGCCGCGCGCTAATCGGGCGCGGAGTCGAACAATCTTGTCGTCGTGGGTGTCTCGATAACGAACGCCAGGTAAGGGCGGGTAGCTGAAGGCAGGCCATAACGTAGATCGCGCGCGCATACTGCCCCGTATAAGGAGGAAAAGCAAGCGGAAATGCCGCCCGTGCCTTTCTCCAGGGCGTTTTCGTGAAGCAGGCGCCATTTTTGATTCAGATTGAAAAATCGTTTAAAGCAGGTCCAGCCGGGGATCAAACGCCGTATGCTATGCCCCCTGCGATGGGTCCTCCCCAATCATCGAAGCGAATGCGCCATGCGCCTGAGTAACCTTATTACCGCCATCGACGTGCACGCCTGCGGGGAGCCGGGGCGGGTGATTACCGGCGGCGTGCTCGACGTTCCGGGAAGGACCATGTTCGAGAAGCGGCTTTACTTCGAGCGGCACCTCGACCACGTGCGCCGGCGCATGCTGCATGAGCCGCGAGGCTATCCCGGGCTTTGCTGCAACGTGATCATGCCGCCGACCCATCCGGACGCCGACGCCGGTTTCATCATCATGGAGCAATCGGAATATCCTGCCATGTCGGGAAGCAACGCTATCTGCGTTACCACCGTCCTGATTGAAACCGGCATGGTGCCGGTGACGGAGCCCGTAACCCGGCTGAAGCTGGAGGCGCCGGCGGGGCTGATCGAAGTTGAGGCAAGGGTTAAAGACGGCAAGTGTGAGAGCGTCAGCTTTGAGAACGTGCCCGCCTTTGTTGCCCATCTTGACGCGGAGATCGAGGTGCCGACGCTGGGGAACGTGACCGTGGACATGGCTTTCGGCGGCATGTAGTTCGTGATCGCCGAGGCGCAGGGATTGGATCTTGCCATCGAGGCGGACAACGCGGCGGAGATAGCGCGCGTCGGAGAGATGCTTCGCTCCGCCGCCGCGGAGCAACTTCCCGTAACCCATCCCGAAAACCCGGACATCCGCGACGTTTCCATCGCCCAGTTATCGGCGCCGGGGACGGCGCCCGGGATGTCGGGAAGAAACGCGGTGGTGATCTCCACGGGGCGGCTCGACTGGGCGCGTCCGGAGACCTGGCGTGGGGTGCTGGACCGTTCTCTCTGCGGAACCGGAACCTGCGCCAGGATGGCCACGCTGTTCGCGCGCGGTAAGCTCGAGCTCGGACAAGACTTCCACCACCAGGGGATCCTGGATACGGTTTTTACCGGGCGATTGCTGCGCGAGACGAGAGTCGGTGACCAGCCTGCGGTGGTGCCTGCGCTGACCGGGAGGGGGTGGATATACGGTCTGTCGCAGTACATCTTGGACGGGTCCGATCCTTTTCCCGATGGATTCACCGTCGCGGACATCTGGCCGCGCGGGTCTCGACAGAGCAGGCTGAAATGAACGACACCGTACATCTGACGTTGGAAGAGGTTCACGCGCTGGCCCTCGAGACACTCGTCGCCAACGGCTTTTCCGGCCCGCAGGCGCGCGCCATCGCCGATACCGTGACGGCCGCCGAGCGGGACCTCTGCGCTTCCCACGGATTGTTCCGCATCGCCTTCTATCTCAACGCGCTCAATAATCCCGATGTGGACCCAACGGCGGTGCCCGTGGTCAGTGAGCTGGCCCCGGCGGTGGCGCATGTGGACGGGCGCTTCGGGTTCGCGCCGCTGGCGCTTGAGATGGGCGCTGCACCGCTGGTCGAGAAGGCGAGGGCACAGGGGATCGCGGCGCTTTGCCTGAACAACATCTATCACATCGCTGCGCTTTGGCCCGAGCTGGAACGTCTCGCCGAGCAGGGCCTTGCGGCGTTCGCCTTTACCGCCGCTCTGCCGTACATGGCGCCGGCTGGAGGAACGCGTCGCCTTTACGGCACCAATCCCATGGCCTTTGCGTGGCCGCGAAAGGATCATCCGCCACTCCTCTTCGACCAGGCTTCCAGCGTTACCGCCCGGGGCGAGATCCAGATCCATCTACGCGACGGCAAGCCCATTCCCGAGGGGTGGGCCATCGATCCCGATGGTCACCCGACCACCGACCCCGAGATCGCCCTCAAGGGTGCGCAGCTCCCCTTCGGCGGCCACAAGGGCGCCGCCATTGCGCTCATGGTGGAGTTGCTCGCGGGCGCCCTGGTGGGGGATCTGTTCAGCTTCGAGGCGGAGAAAAAGGATACCGGCACCGGCGCACCCCTGGGCGGTGAGTTCCTGATCGCCATCGATCCCGCCCGCTGTGTGCGCGACGGCGACAGGGAGAAGCAGCTCGCCCATGCTGAAAAGTTGTTTCGGAAAATCCTCGAGCAGGAGGGCGCGCGTCTGCCCTCCGATCGACGCTACGCCGCGCGCAGGCGGACGGCCAAAGAAGGCGTCCGCATTCCGGCATCGCTCCACCACTCCCTCGTCGCCTATACCGGTGAGAGCTGAGTGGAGGCGTAGACATGGAAGCCCGGAACCGGTCTGTTTCAAGCGAATCGAAGACGGCCAGCGTTCATCTTCGGGCGTGAGTGGTCACCGCGCATGAATGACCTGTCACCCCACGCCAAGGGGCTGCTGATCACCACGCTGGGCGTGCTGGTGCTCACTCCCGACAGCCTGCTCATCCGGCTGGTTTCGGCGGACGCCTGGACGCTGACGTTCTGGCGCGGGGTGCTTTACGCCATCGGCATGAGCGTTGCGGTCGCGGTGATGTTCGGTGGTCGCGCGCGGCAACAGTTTCTGGCGATGGGAGTGCCCGGAGTGCTCATCGGGGTGATATTCGGCCTCGGCAAGGTGACGTTCATCGTGTCCATAACCAACACCACGGCGGCGAATACCCTGTTCATCGTCAGCACATCGCCGCTGTTTGCGGCCGTGGTGGCCTGGCTGCTGATGCGCGAGCCGGTGGCGCGGCGCACCTGGCTCGCCATAGGCTTCGCGCTGCTGGGCATCGGCGTGATCGCGTCGGAAGGCGTGGACCGGGGCAGCGTCATCGGCAATGTCGCCGCGCTGCTCACCGCACTGGTGCTGGGGACGAGCTTTGCGCTGGCGCGCCGCCACCGGGAGCGCAATGTCATTCCGGCCATGGCGCTGAGCGGTCTTATCTCCGCGCTCATGGTGTTGCCGCTGGCTTCGCCGCTTTCCGTCGTCGCCTCCGACATGGCCGCGCTGGGAATCATGGGCCTGGTGGTGCTGCCGCTCTCCTTCGGGCTCATTTTCATCGGGCCGCGATACATACCGGCGCCGGAAGTGAGCCTGGTGCTGGTGCTGGAGGCGGTTCTCGGGCCCTTCTGGGTATGGCTCGCCCTGGGCGAGGAGCCC
>DATIPL010000334.1:0-2608 GCA_035471965.1 Gammaproteobacteria bacterium | reverse complement strand
TCCCGGGTTTTGATTGGCTTCACCCAAATTAAACGCATTCGGTGACGGAATGGCGAGGGTCGATGAGGACGGCGCTGCGGGAACAAGCATTCGGCGCAATACGCTTCGCTATTGCGCCCTACGTGCTCTCTGATTTCGCGTTACGCATTACGCATCATCCGACACCATCTCGGCGCCGAATCGTCCCCTCGATCCGTCGTCGTTTCAAGCCGCATTCGCGAGGCGACGACTCCGGGCATACAGTGCTTCCACCGCCACCATTCACGAATCACCAATCACTGGTCACTAATAGAGGATCTTTGTACCCTGCGATCTTTATCTTGCGCGCCGAAACGCTGTCACGACCGCGAATCCCATGAGCCTGGCTCGAGTCCCGCCCGACTTCTGCTACCCCGACGGCATGATCAGCGTCGATCAGGCGCGCGCGTTCATTCTCGAGCGCGCCCGGGTCGTCGCCGAAGCCGAAATCGTGGATATCTCCGTGGCCCTCGGCCGGGTGCTGGCGGAGTCCCACCTCTCCCCCATCGATGTTCCCGGCTACGCCAACAGCGCCATGGACGGTTACGCAGTAAGAAGCGCCGACTTTGCGCAGGAAGAAGAGGCGCGCCTCAGAATCACACAGCGAATCACCGCCGGCGTTACCGGCGGGTCCATCGGCTCCGGCGAGGCGGCGCGCATATTCACCGGTGCGCCCATTCCGGAAGGCGCGGACGCCGTGGTGATGCAGGAACGCTGTCGGGCGGATGGCGACTTCGTCTCCATTCCCGGACCGGTGCCTGCCGGCGACAACGTTCGACCGCGCGGCAACGACATCGTCGCCGGCCGCGAGGTGCTGCCCAAGGGAATGCGCATGCGCCCGCAGGACATGGGGCTCGCGGCCTCTGTCGGCCTGGCCCGGCTGTCGGTGTTCAGAAAGCTCAGGGTGGCCATCTTTTCCACCGGCGACGAGCTGGTCAAACCCGGGGAATCCCTGCCCATGGGCAAGATCTACAACTCCAACCGCTACACCCTTCAGGGGTTGCTCACGGCGCTTGGCTGCGAAATTCTCGATCTGGGCATGGTGGAAGACACGCTCGAAGCGACCCGGACGGCATTGAAGGAAGCAGCCGGCCGCGCCGACGTCATTGTCACCAGCGGCGGCGTCTCCGTGGGCGAAGAGGACCACGTTCGCGATGCGGTGGACGCCATCGGTCACATCGAGCTGTGGCGGGTGGCGGTAAAGCCGGGCAAGCCGCTGGCCTACGGGCGCATCGGCCAGGCCGATTTCCTGGGGCTGCCCGGCAACCCGGTCTCCACCCTGGTGACCTTCTGCATGTTCGTGCGCCCGTTCCTTTTAATACGCCAGGGTGCGGTCGACGTGCTGCCGAGGCCTTATCCGGTGCGCGCGGCGTTCGAGTGGCGAAAAGCCGGCAATCGCCGCGAGTTCGCCCGGGCGCGGCTCGTCCGGGAGGACGGGCAGGCGCCGAGAGCGGAAATCTTTCCCAAGCAGGGTTCCGATGTGCTCACCTCCACCGTCTGGGCCGAGGGCGTGGTGGAGATCCCGGAAGGCATCCAGGTGGCGCCGGGTGATACGATCCTTTTTTACCCGTTTTCTGATCTGCTTTACTGAACATCGCCATGGTCACCTCCTTCAAAAGACCGCCCGCAAGCGTCCCGCCGGTCGTAATCCAGAAAGCGCCCTTCGAGGCCGGCAAAGTCATTCGCGAAGTGTGTGCTCACGATCCCGAAATCGGCGCCGTGGCGAGCTTTATTGGTCTGATGCGGGACAGAAACGAGGGCGACTTCGTCAAGCGGATGATGCTGGAGCACTATCCGGGCATGACGGAGAAAGCCATCGGCGAGATCGTGGACGAGGCCAAACAGCGCTGGAAGCTCATCAACGTGCGCGTTGTTCACCGGGTCGGGGAGCTCGAGCCCACGGATCCCATCGTGCTGGTGGTGGTTGCCAGCAGCCACCGCCGCGCCGCTTTCGAGGCCTGCGAGTTCATCATGGACTACCTGAAGACCCGTGCGCCGTTCTGGAAGAAAGAGATCACGCGCAAGGGCGAGCGCTGGGTCCAATCCCGGGAGAGCGATCGCGAGGCCGCCGGTCGCTGGCGGAAATAGCGCCACCGCAGCACGCCACGGCCCCGCCGGGCGCGCCCGAAACCGCTTCGCCTCCCGCTGCAGAGCCCTCGCCGGCTTCCAACGGCGGGCTTTATGTCGCCGCCGTGCTCATCTGGGGCTCCACCTGGTACGCCATCACCTTTCAGCTCGGGGTGGTGCATCCGATCCTGTCGGTGGCCTACCGCTACCTCATCGCCGCAGCGCTGCTGGTGGGATTTTGCCTCGCCAGAGGCAGGACGCTGCGTTTCGGCCCCCGGGACCATTTAGGGATTGCCGCCCAGGGCGCCTTTCTCTTTTCGCTCAATTACGTGCTGTTTTACATCGCCGCGGCTCACCTGACGTCCGGGCTCCTGGCGCTGACCTTCTCCACCATCCTGCTGATGAACATGCTGAACGGCGCCTGGCTGTTCGGCTTTCCCGTCAGCAGCCAGGTGCTGGCGGGGGCGGGGCTCGGCTTTTGCGGCATGGTGCTGGTGTTCTGGCCCGAGGTCGCCGGCCTGGG
>DATIPL010000333.1:0-3587 GCA_035471965.1 Gammaproteobacteria bacterium | reverse complement strand
TCTGGACCCACGCCTCGGGACCGACCACCTCTTCCAGCGGCCGGCCGATGATCTCGTCCAGCGGCCGCTGGTACCACTGCTCTGCTTCCCGGTTTACCGTTCGGAAGCGAAGGTCGCGGTCCACGTAGGCCAGCAGCATGGGCACGTTGTCGTAAACCAGCCGCAGCAGGCGATCCCGCTCGGCCAGCTCGCGCTCGGTACGCTTGTAGTCGGTGACGTCGGTGGCGATGCCGCCGAGCCCCGTCACCTGGCCGCTTTCGTCGAAGGTGGGAAACTTGAGCGTCAGAAAAATGTGCTCCCGGCCTTCACTGCCGAGCCGCGCCCGCTCCTCGCGCAGCACCGGCTTGGCGGTGTTCAGCACTTCCAGGTCGTGCTCGCGGACGAACTTTCCGAGGCTTTCGTAGTGAATCTCCCCGGGCAGCTTGCCCGCCACGTCCCGGTCGCGCACGTTGAAACGGCGCTCGACCTCCCGGCTGATGCGCACATAGCGACCTTCGATGTCCTTGAGGAAGATCTCCGCCGGGGAATTCTCGAAGATGGCGTCGAGCTGAGCCTGTTTTTCCGTCAGATCCCGCTCGGTTTTCCGTCGCCGCGTGACGTCGGACTCAACGCCGATCATGCGCGCCGGACGCCCGCTGTCGGTCCACGCCACGACTTTGGCCCGCACCCGGTGCCAGCGGTATCGGCCGTCCGCGTGCATGACGCGATGCTCCGATTCGTAGAGATCGCTGGCGCCGGCCTGGTGTCGGGCAATCCGGGCGCGGATATCTGCCAGATCATGGGGATGGACCCGATCCTCCCAGGTGGCAATGTGCGCCGGCACGCGTGCCGGATCGAGGCCCATGGCCTCCGACCAGCGCGGGCTGTAATAGCATTCGCCGGTCAGCAGGTTCCAGTCCCACAGCCCGTCCTGGCTCACCTGCAGCGCCAGATCCAGGCGGCGCTCGCTTTGCGCAAGCACGCGCTGCATCTCGCGGCGCTGCAGAATATTGAGGGTCAGCACCACCACCGCCGCCAGCAACGCCACCAGCACCGCCACGACAATCATGAGGGTGTCGCGCTCGACCTCGAAGAAGCGCGCCGGCGCGTTGATGATGCGGCTGCCGGCGGGAAGGGCGGACCGCACCACGCCAAGTCGCTCGAGCTGCTGATGATCGAAAAGGTGACGCATGGGAGAGGTGCTCACCGCGGGCAGCGAGGCGTCGTCGTCCAGCGCCCGCAGGACCCTGTCCGCGATGGCTTGGCCGTGCGCCCGGGTGTCGGTGACGTGCCCGCCAACGGCGCCATGTCCCACCAGCAGATCCCACGGGGTATACACCGGGGCAGCGGTATGGCTGACGATGATGCGGGCGAAGCTCCGCAGGTCCACCGGCACGGCGGCGCCATCCAGGGGAGCGCCCAGCGGAACGATGATGGCGTCGTCAGCGACGGATTCGAGGCGCGTCTCGATGTCTTCGAGCAGCGCGTCGTGCCAGATCTCGATCTCGAGATGCGAATGGCTGGCCGCAATGGGCGCCACGCTCAGGTGGCCTTCGAAGTCCGGGCTGATGAAAACCACTCGCCCGACCCATGGATGCAGCGACAGCGCCGTATCCAGGGTGCCGGTGAGATCGGATGAGATGATCATCCCGGCGAGCCGTGGGACGCCCTCGAAACGTCCGGCGGTGGCGTCATCCACGCCGGAGAACATCACCGGCGCGCGAAACAGCGGCCGCTCCCGATGGGCCATCACCAGCTCCAGCGCCGGCGCGCCGGAGGTCACCACCGCGTCGAACTGCCGGCCCGGGTACTTGGCCTCCAGCAGTGACACCAGCGCGTCCCGGTAGCGCTGGCCCCGTGCCCGCGGCAGGCCCATGTACTCGCGCCACACCTCGATCTTCCGCCCGGATTGCGCCAGGGCCAGGCGAAGGCCGTCGTCGATGCGTTCGGTAAAGGGGTCCTCCTGGTAGCCGCTGTGGAGCACCAGGATGCTCTTGTGCGCCACCGGCTCGACGGCGTCATCCGCCTTCGCCGGCCAGGGGACGAGGCCGGCCAGCAGAACGACTGCGGTCAGTGCGAGCTTCGGGGGCGGGGCTGTTCGCATCAATCAGTCCATGAGCGCCGCCGGCACCCCGGCCGGGGTCCGGTCACAGCTTTATCGGCCGATGGCGCCGGATTCTTGAAATACCCGGCGCCCCGCCGGAAGCGCCGGGCGCTCCAGGAGAACCCCCGGGCGATGCTCGCGTCAGGGCAGGATCCAGGGCGCGGCCGCGCATTAGGCCCGGGGGGCGGGTGGCGACTATGATCCGGCGCTCATCGGCCCTGGCGTCTGGTTTTGCTTCCATGAGTCATGACACCTGGATTCATCGCGCCGTGCGGGTGCTGGTGCGGCCGCTGGCCGGTACCCCGGTGACGCCGAACCACCTCACCAGCGCCCGCCTGCTCACCGGGATCGGCGCGGCGGCGGCGTTCGCCGTGGGAGAGGCTTCCTGGACCCGCGCCGGCGTCGTGCTCTTCGTCCTGTCCATGCTCTTCGACCGGGCCGACGGCGAGCTGGCGCGGCTGAGCGGCAAGGGCAGCCGCTTCGGCCATTTCTACGACATCGTCACCGACGCCGTATGCGACACCGCCGTGCTGGCCGGAATCGGCATCGGACTGAGCGCGGGCACCTGGGGAAAGCTGGCAATCGTCATGGGCCTTTTCGCGGGCTTGAGCGTGGCCTTCATCTTCTACCTCATCATGACGATCGAGCGAGACCTGGGTGCCGGGGGCGGCGCCTTCGGCGCGCTCGCCGGATTCGATCCCGATGACGCCATGGTGCTCATCCCCATCGCCATGTGGCTGGGATACGGCGAAACGCTGCTGCTGGCTGCCGTCGTCCTGGCGCCGCTGGCGGCGATAATCGTTGCCGTAGGTTTTCGCCGACGTCGCTCCGCGCATGCGGCCGACGGCGGGAAAAAGCTCAGGCGCTGAAACGCGGGCTCAGCGGAAACCCGACCCGAAAGGAGGCTCGACCGGCTTCACAGCAGCGCGTCCACCATCGCCACCACCTTGTCACGCGCTCCGCGGTTTTCCTCGACGAAACGCTTCGCCGCCTGACCCACGTTGTGGCGCTGATTGGCGTCACTGAGCAACTCCGAGACCGAGGCCGCCAGCTCCGCGGGGCCCGATACCTGACGGGCGATTCCCAGCTCCAGCAGTCGTTCGCTGATGTGCTGAAAGTTGAACACGTGGGGGCCGACGATGACGGGAATGCCCAGAGCCGCCGGCTCGAGCATGTTGTGGCCGCCCACGCGGACCAGGCTGCCGCCGACAAAGGCCACGTCGGATGCGGCGTACATCATCTGCAGCTCGCCCATGGTGTCGCCGACCAGGACGTCGATCTCGTCCAGCGACGGCGGCGTTCGGCTGCGCAGCGCGTAACGCCAGCCGCCGCGCTTCACCAGCGCCTCGGCGATACCGAATCGCTCCGGATGACGTGGAACGACGATCAGCACGACCTCGGGAATGCGCTTTCGCACCCGGCCGAACGCGTCCAGCACCACGCGCTCTTCGCCGTCGTGGGTGCTGGCCGCGATCCATACGCCGCGTCCCGAACCGAACCTCCG
>DATIPL010000332.1:0-2961 GCA_035471965.1 Gammaproteobacteria bacterium | reverse complement strand
CGGAATCATGGATGAGGAGCGGAGAACGACAATAAATCTCAAGGAGTGCATCCGCGCCGCCAAGGAACGCGTAATCTTCATCAATACCGGATTTCTGGATCGCACCGGCGATGAAATTCATACAATCATGGAGGCTGGCGCCGTGCTGCCCAAGGCAGACATGAAGTCCACGCCCTGGCTGCTGGCCTACGAGGACTGGAACGTCGACGTCGGCCTCGAGTGCGGCCTAAAGGGATACGCCCAGGTCGGCAAAGGCATGTGGCCCAAGCCCGACGCCATGAAAGAAATGGTGGGAACTAAGGTCGCCCACCCGGATCAAGGCGCAACCACCGCATGGGTGCCCTCCCCCACGGCGGCGACGCTGCACGCGATCCACTACCACGAGATCAACGTGCCCGAACGTCAGGATGAAATCGCGCAGCGACATCGAGCGAATCTCGATGACATCCTCACCCTGCCTCTTCTCGGCGGCCGTAACTTGAGCGATGACGAGGTGCTAAACGAGCTCGAGAACAATGCCCAGAGCGTTCTCGGCTACGTCGTTCGATGGATCGACCAGGGCATCGGCTGCTCAAAGGTGCCGGACATCGATGACGTCGCGCTGATGGAAGATCGGGCAACGCTTCGCATCTCAAGCCAGCACATCGCCAACTGGCTCTACCATGGTCTCACTACCGAGGAGCAGGTGCTGGCCACCTTCAAGAAGATGGCCGCGGTGGTGGATCGTCAGAACGCGGGCGATCCCCGTTACCGCAACATGTCACCGGACTTCGATTCCAGCATCGCATTCAAGGCCGCGCTGGATCTGGTGTTCAAAGGCCGCGAGGTGGCCAACGGCTACACCGAGCCGGTGCTCCATGCGAGAAGGCGTGAAGCCAAAGCCGCCGGCTGAGTTCAACGCGGCCCGGTGAAAACGCGGAAGGCGAAAGAGGCGTCGCCCGTCTTTCGTCGAGTGACCGCCGGCCGGTTACCCGGACTCCGTGGTCGTATCGATCATGCCTTCGATCTCGATCACCCGGTTCGCGGGAAACCGCATCCCCCGGCGTGCCCGTGAACGGGGTACTCGTCCCTGGCGAGGTAAACGCCAAACCTCTTTTTTCCGGCGACGCATGAGTGACCCCGCTGGACGTATCAGCCGGGCGCGCATCGCACGCAGCTGAAATTCTTTGCCGCATCTCCCAGCTTCTCCCACTGGAGGCTGACTGCTGCGGATATATCGCCTCTCTTCGTGAACACGTTCATTCTTCTCCCCGTCGGGATGAACGGCGGGTTTTCCGCGCCCTCTCGTCCTTGCTCTGATAAAGGGAATCGATAACGGGACACTCCGGCACCTGACCGCCATCGCAAGCCGCGCTGATGATCCTAAGGCTGCGTTCCAGCTTTTTCAGATCGGCGATCTTCGCGCGCACGTCATCCAGGTGCCGGTCGGTCACGGATTTCACCTCCGCGCATGTGTAGTCACCGCCGTCCACGAGAGCGAGCAGGATCCGGATTGATTCGATGGAAAAACCGAGCTCCCGGCAGCGACGGACGAACACCAGGCGCCGCTCGTGGGCTCGGCCATAGCTGCGATGTCCGCCCGCGGTACGCGGCGGCTCCGGCATCAAACCGATGCGCTCGTAGTAGCGGATGGTTTCGACGTTGCAGCCGGCGCGCCGGGACAAGATGCCGATGCTGGCAACAGCGGGGGGCACGGCAGGACGCCTGGTCACGGGCTTGATCCTGTAGTCACTACAGGTTTGATAATAACGCCATGACGAAAGCGCGCAAGCTGCTCGGCGTCGGTATCGGCGGCACCGCGATCAGCGCAATTTGCTGCTTCACCCCCGCCCTGGTCATCCTGCTCGGTGGCCTGGGGCTTTCCGCCTGGCTCGCCTGGCTGGACTACATTCTTCTTCCCGTGCTGGCGGCATTTATTGGCCTGACGCTTTTCGCACTGATGCGCCTGCGGCGCGGACCGGAGACAAAGCATCCAGATGGCTGAAAACGCTCGAACCCTGCTCGAAGCCACGCTCACCTGCCCGCAATGCGGACACGCGCAGCGGGCGGCCATGCCGGTCGACTACTGCCTCTATTTCTACACCTGTCGCGGATGCGAGGCGTTGCTCAGGCCGCTTCAGGGCGACTGCTGCGTATTCTGTTCCTACGCCGACGTGGCCTGCCCGCCGAAGCAGCTGCGAAGCCGTCGACCTCTGACGTAGACCGACCAAACCGATCGAGATCAAGCCGACCGGTCGCTATGGCAATCAGCGCCACCCCGGCGTAATTTAACGCGAATTTCTTCCAGCAAAGGGACTCCGGTGAAAGCAGTCGACTCCGGATCGGGTGCGGCCGCGGGCCCCGAACGCTCCGCGGCGCGTACCGTTTCCTTCGCGGCCGCGCTGGCTTTCTGGCTCAAGCTCGGCTTCATCAGCTTCGGCGGCCCCGCCGGGCAGATCAGCATCATGCACCAGGAGCTGGTGGATCGCCGCCGCTGGATCTCCGAGCCTCGCTTCCTGCACGCGCTGAACTACACCATGCTGTTGCCCGGGCCCGAGGCGCAGCAGCTCGCAACCTACATCGGCTGGCTGCTGCACGGTCTGTGGGGCGGAATCGTGGCCGGAGTGCTTTTCGTGCTGCCGTCCTTTCTAATCCTGACGGCTTTGAGCTGGCTTTACCTCACCTATGGCGATCAGCCCCTTGTTGCCTCGGCGCTCTACGGCATCAAACCGGCCGTCACCGCAATCGTACTCTTCGCTGCCTACCGAATCGGCGGCCGCGCGTTGCGAACGCGACCGCTGTGGGTGGTGGCGGCGCTCGCCTTCGTCGCCATCTTCGCGCTCAACATACCGTTTCCCTTGATTGTCTTCGGCGCCGGGATAATCGGCGCCATCGGCGCCAGGGTCGCACCCGGGTCATTCCGCCTGGGCGCACACGCAGATCAGGCGGGCGAGCCCAACGTTATCGACGACGACACGCCCG
>DATIPL010000331.1:0-1501 GCA_035471965.1 Gammaproteobacteria bacterium | reverse complement strand
GGAGGAGGGCGGAGAAGGAGCGCAAACAGCGGATTGATTTTCACCGCTGGAGTCTCTTCCGCCAGGCTGCCTCCGCTCGCCAGGACCCGGCCGCGGGTGTCGACCACATGGATTCTCCGCCCGGGATTCCGGCCCAGGCTGCGTATGACTCCCTCGATGCCGGGAGAAGGAAATACCAGCCGGCCCGGCGCCGCGCCGCTGCCGGCAGCGGTCGAAAGGATCCGGGAAGCTTCGCCCTGGACCGGATCCACATCGGCGATGTCGAGCGCCAGACGCTGTCTCAACAGGGCCATGGGGACCCGCACCTCCACGGTGTAGCCCTCCGGGTTGGACTGCCACTGGGCCCAAATTCGAGGTTCGCGGCGGCTGAGCGGCGCCAGCGGATCCCGCGCGCTTACCGCATACACGCTGACCCAGCCCGGAGCGATGGGAGAGATGCGATAGCGCCGGATCTCGCCGGAATCGTCGCCCAGCCGAAGGTCCAGCAGATCGCCGGCCAGGCGTCGGGGAGATCCCGGGCGTCTGTAATTCAACCGGGGGTCGCTGACTTCGACCAGCAGGTATAGGTAATCCCCGTTGTGGCCTGCCAGATAGCGGGCGGAGAACCCGGTCTCTTCGCCGCTGCCGGGAAAGGGCTTGAAGTTGTCGCGGTAGTCTTGCCAGTCCTCGGCGTAGCCGTCCACCTGCATCGCGTAGGCGAGGGGGTGAACGAAAATTTCAAACGCCGCGCCTTCGCTGACCGAAGCATACTGCGCCAGCAAATCCACCCGGTCGTGTAACGCGCCCGCCAGCGCCTGGGCGGCGCCCAGCACCGAGGCCTCGAGCCCGCCGCGGAGGAAATTCTCCATTTCCTGGACGTATCGGTAGCCCACATAGGGAATGACCAGGAGCACCGCCGAGGCCATAAGCACCTTGGCGCGAATGCTCAATCGAAACAACGCCACGCTCCGGAGCCCGATTGCGGACTCGACTTCAGCCGCAGGTCCAGCGATAGCCCATGGCGTAAACCGTGTCGATGCAGTCGAAATCGGGATCCAGGGCCTGGAACTTTCGCCGTATGCGTTTGATGTGTGATGTGATGGTGCTGTCGTCCACGACCACGTTGGCTTCCTCCATCAGCTGGTCCCTGGACTTGACGTGGCCGGGAAACCGCACCAGCGCATGGACGATCCAGAACTCGGTTACCGTCAAGTCTACTTTCTGACCGCTCCAGGCGCAGGTGATTCGATCCGCGTCCAGGCTGAGACGGCCGCGTTCCAGCACGGCCTCGGTATCGGCGGGCGATCGCAGGGCCTCGACCCGCCGGAACAAGGCCGCCACTCTCGCAAGCAGGTGCGAGAGGCTGATGTCCTTGGTGAGGTAGTCGTCCGCTCCGAGACGCAGGCCCGAAATGGTGTCCAGATCGCTGTCCCGGGCGGTGAGAAATATGATGGGCAGAGCCGACGAGAGCGCGCGCAGTTCCCGGCACAGGTCGAACCCGCCCTCGGCTTCGGGTCCGAGG
>DATIPL010000330.1:0-2878 GCA_035471965.1 Gammaproteobacteria bacterium | reverse complement strand
GGTGTCGGCTCTTGCCATACGTCATTCCCGCGCCCAGTGCCATGCGTGTCACCGGCGTCACGGTCGACCAGCTCACCGATCCGGCATTACCCACCCATTATGAGATAGTGCGAGCTATCAAGTCCAAGTTAGACGAATGAGCACCAGCCATCTTCATCGGGCATAATTCGCTCTCCTTCAACGAACATCTCGTGCGCCAGGCGTTCTACGAGACTCTCCATCCGCCCTTCCTGACCAACACCAACGGCAATTGCCGCTCCCACAGCCTGCGCATCATGCAGGCCGTCAACGTCTTTGAGCCCGGGATCATCTCCGTTCCGGTGGATAAAAAGGGCCGGGAAACCTTTAAGCTTGACCGGCTAGCGCCAACCAATGGTATCAATCACAGCGCGGCGCATGACGCCATGGGTGACGTCGAGGCGATGGTCCACATGTGCAGCATTCTCGCCGAACACGCGGACGGCCACTGGTCGAACTTCGTCCGCTTTGCCCCGGAAGTCCGCCGTCCTCGATTTTGCTCTGGAAGAAGACGTCTTCTCCCTCACGGATTTCTTCTACGGCAAGACATACTCTCGGATGGTTACCGGCCTTGGCCCGAATCCTGACAACGGTGCGCAGCTTCTTGTGTTTGAGCTTTCTATCGATCCAGTCGATATCGCGGGTCTCGGCGACGACGAGTTGGCGGCGCAGCTTGCCGAACGACCGAAGCCCGTACGGGCTCTGCGGACCAACGCGTCTCCCTGCGTCGTGGCGTATGAAGATTCGCCCGAGCGTCTCCGTTCACGCGCGTCCAACATCGCTAAGGTCAGGAGTCGTGCTGCCTGCCTTCGCCAGGACGAGGCCTTTAGACAGAAACTGATCGCCGCCTTCATTGCGACCCGTGAGGACAAAGAGCAGTCGCCGCATGTTGAAGAACAGGTTTATGACGACTTTGCGGATAACGCCGATCAGACACTGATGACCCAATTCCATGAGTTGCCATGGGCCGACGGGCCGGGGATTTTGGCGAACCTAGTGGATCATTGTCTCAAGACCCTCGGGGAGCGGCTGGTGTATGTCGAGGCGCCGGACACATTGTCCGACCACAAGCGCGCACCGTATGATGTTGCAATTGCCGAGCGCCTGATGGCTGACGAAAACGCCGTCCCCTGGCACACACTTTCTAAAGCCATTGCCGACACGAAAGATATGGTTTCTGTTGCAGGCGGAGAAGGAGAAGAAGCCCGCCTTTTGATTGAGCTTTGCGACTATCTTGTCCAAAGATTCGAGGATGCCAGCGTACTCGTCACTTGACCTCTTCGTCTGCCTGCTTTCGCCATTTATTGGCTTCGCAAATTCATTTATCAGGACGCGCAGAGCGACCGCGGTCCGTTTTTTTTCGTCTCGTGCTTCAAAACGCGTCAATCGAACTGGAGTAATACCGTCTGTTCTGACCAAATCAGCGGCAAGTTTGTGTACTTGGTAAGCCTCTCTGCGGTGAGATCGACCGGCTGGGCTCCCTCAAGAATCGCCTCGAGAATGACTGGTGCGAGAAAGGCAAACGGCATCAGGTGACTGACGTAGCGGTCGCTGACGCCTTCCCTTTTGGCAATCTCGACAAGAGATTGGACTCGGCTGGTAACAAGGTCGTCGAACCATCTGTGGGCCCGGGCGACGACCTTGATCAGCGCCGGATCGGATCTCGCGGCTTGGGTGCCTGGGCCGTCGAGGACCAGCCGCATCTCGACACCACGACGCTTGATACGCCCTGGCATGGCATGGCAGACGATCACGCCGGCCTCCCCCGAGAGCGGTAAAAGGTCCAGATTGATGGCGGTCCGGTCGGCACGGAGATCGACTCGCCTGACGAGATCAAGAATCTCACCTCGCCATTGGGCGGCCGCATCGAGCAGTCTTGAAACATGTTTTGCCGCCATTCCGCCATCCCGCGCGGCGTGCGCGAGTGCCGCGCGATCGGCCAGCAGGCGCTGGACCGCTTGCCCCACCATCCGGTCGATCTCTCGTGCGGGCAGACGCCAGCCGCTTTGGTCCTTGTTCTCGGCGACCGTGCCACCGAGTAGTTGTTTAGACTCGTAGTAACGATAGCGGCGGCCCGCCTTGACTGCATGGGTCGGCGTTAGCGGCGCGCCCCTCTCGTCGAACAGCTTGCCGATCAGCGGGCTCGACTCTGTAGCACGAGCTCCCGAGGACCGCTCGCAGGCGCCCGTGGCGAGCTTGGCCTGGGCCGCATCCCAGGTCTCGGCATCAATGATCGCCGGATGCTGACCTTCGTAAGTCATTTTTTTGCGGGCAATGCGACCGATATAGAACGGATTGCCTAGCAGCTTGTAGTTATAGCTGCGGCTCAGGGCCCGGCCGCCGCGCATGCGCCCGTCCCCGCCGTTGCGGAGCTTGGTGGTCAGGCCCAGGCGATCAGCTTGCTCCTTCACCCGGCGCACGTTGCCGTGCTCGAGATTGAGCCGGAAGAGGGCACGGACGGTCCTGGCCTCCGCCTCGTTGATGGTGAGCGTCCGGCCATCGGGCTCGTAGCCGAGCGGCACGTAGCCGCCCATCCGCATGCCCTTTGCTTCGAGGCGGCGATCTTGTCGCAGATCCACTCGCCGGTGACCTCGCGCTCGAACTGGGCGAAAGAGAGCAGGATGTTCAAGGTCAGCCGGCCCATCGAGGTCGTAGTGTTGAGGGCTTGAGTCACCGAGACGAAGGAGACACCGTGGCTATCGAATACCTCGACGATCTTGGCAAAATCGCTGAACGATTGCGTCAGGCGATCGACCTTGTAGACGACCACGGTGTCGACTTTACGGGCCTGGACGTCGGTGAACAGCGGCTGGAGACCGGGCCGGTCCATTATGCCACGCGAATACCCGACGTCGTCGTA
>DATIPL010000329.1:0-2504 GCA_035471965.1 Gammaproteobacteria bacterium | reverse complement strand
GCCGGTGAACATGCGCGGCAGGAACCAGCGTCCCCAGCGGTGTGATCCGGCGATGAACTCCGGGCTGGTGTCTTCAGGCACCCGGTCCAGCGGCATCCACAAGCTCACGTTCAACCTGCCGTCGACGCCGTAATAGGGCTGATCGTGATGCCAGGGCGTGCGCTCCTCGGTTCCCGGCTCCTTGACCAGCACGTGCTCATGGTAAATCCGCGCGCTTTTCGAACCCATGAGCTTCGCGGCCATCTCAGCCGCAGGCGAGTTGAGAATGAAGTCCTCGTACTCGGAGAACCGCCGCCAGTTGCAATAGTCGCCGAAAAATCGCCCGGGCTTGCCCTCGGGCGTATATCCCTTGGCGTAGGGACCGGGATCGGCGATGTTGCGCTCCACCCCGGCGCGCAGCGACTCGACCCATTGACTGAAAACGCCTCGAATCATCAGCACACCGTCGCGGCGAAACGCCTCGACCTGCCGGGCGGAAATCGGATTGCCTTTGCCCATGCTCATGGCGATGCGGGCGGTGGTATCGGCCCGGCGGCATTCTGGCAGAAATATCAGCCGGCAGATACGCCGCTCGCGCGCGACAGGGCGCGATGCAGCAGTTTGAGCGGGCGGCCGTCCATGGCGGCGAGTCCGGCGAAGATGAGCAGCATGCCGATAATATCTTCGAGACGCACGCTTTCTCCCAGAATGGGAATGCCGAGCAACATCGCGCTCACGGGAATGAGAAAGGCCACCAGCAGCAGGTTGGTGGCGCCGGCGGTGGCGAGAATGCGAAAGTAAAGGACGTAGGCGAGGGCGGTGCTGAACACCGCCAGCGCCGCCAGCGCGCCCATGGCGCTTGCTTCCGGGGAGAGTCCGGCCCACGGTTGCTCGAAAACCAGCACCAGAGGAAGCATGAGCAGGGCGGAGCCGGTGACCTGACCCGTGGCAACGACCAGGGGAGATATGCCGCTGAATCTTCGTCCGAAGACAGCCGCGAAGCTGTAGGAAAGCGCGGCGCACAGCACGGCGAGCTGGGCCAGGGCGTCGGCACCGATGCCCGAAAGCGCGTCGGGACCGATGATCACGACGACGCCCAGGAAACCAATGACCACCCCCGAGACCCGAGCGCTGCTGAGCCTCTCGTCACGGGTGAAGACGTGAGCGACCACGACGGTAAACAGAGGTATGGTCGCGTTCAGGATCGAGGCCAGGCTGCCGGTGATTTCCGTCTGCGCCCAGACGATCAGACTGAAGGGAATCATGTTGTTGATCGCGCCCATGCACAAGAAGGCGAGCCATACCGCCGGCAGCCGTGGAAGCGGTAATCCCTTGAGCGTGATGATCGTCCATAAGGTGACTGCCGCCAGTCCCACGCGGGCGAGCACGACGGTCAAGGGGCCGAAGCTTTCGAGCGCCACCTCGACGAAAAAGAACGACCCGCCCCAGAGCACAGACAGGGAGCCGAGAAGCAGCCATTCGACCGCACCCATGCTGAGGTTGATGTTCGTTTGCATTTTCGGACTGGCGTTTCGCCCGGCCCACATAGTAATGGCACCCGCCCGAGCCATGCGACCCGGAAGTTGCGGTTTGCAGTTCGTATCATGCCCCTGCTCGCGTGCACATGGCGGCGGCGCTGACATAAAATGCCCGGGACGGGCCCGCTGCGCGTTCGTGGCCGGACAGGGAGCGGCGCCCGGATACGTCATGGGGTCCGAATCGGTCGAGCGAAATCGCCTGCGCGACGCGCTCGAGAAACTGCTCCCTGCGTCGGAAGACGCAAGAATTTCGCTCATTGCACGGGCGCTCGCGGTCGAGGGCGTTCGCGCGCAAAGCTGAGTTAAGCAACGCGTCATGCCCAAGTTCGCTGCCAACCTGAGCTGGATGTTCACCGAACATGCATTTCCGGATCGCTTCCAGGCGGCCGCGGATGCGGGCTTTGAAGCGGTGGAGGTGCAGCTTCCCTACGATTTTCCGGCTGACGAGCTGGCCGCCCGGCGAAGGGCGGCGGGCGTAAAGCAGATCATGTTCAACGCGCCGCCCGGTGCCATGGAAGCGGGCGAGTACGGGCTCGCGGGACTGCCCGGGCGCGAGCAGGAGTTTCGCGATTCCATCGGCAGGTCGCTGGACTATGCCGCCGCCCTCGACTGCCGGCTGATCCACGTGCTGGCCGGTATCGTGCCGGAAGGGCATTCCGTCGACCGCTGCTGGGAGACCTATCTGGAGAACGTCGCCTGGGCCGCGGATGCCTGCGCCCGAGCGGGCGCCGGCGTTTTGCTCGAGCCCATCAACACGGTGGAACGGCCCGGATATCTGGTCTCCCTGACCACCCGGGCGAGGGAGGCGGTGGACAGGATCGGCCGCGACAACGTCGGCATCCAGTATGACTTCCACAACGCCCAGCTGATGGAAGGACGCATCACCCGCACCCTGGAAGCGAACATCGCCTTTATCCGCCACATGCAGATCGCCGGACTTCCGAATCGCACCCGGCCCGACGAGGGCGAGATGAATTACCGTTACCT
>DATIPL010000328.1:0-1776 GCA_035471965.1 Gammaproteobacteria bacterium | reverse complement strand
TACCAAGAGCTATCGGGAACGTTTCGGAATCACCCCGGGCGGGGACCGCGGCGGATCGGCAAGCCGGCATTGACAGTCGGGCCGTCGAAACAGAAGGCGTCGCCTTTTCGACACCGGCCCCCTTTCGACTGGCGCAGGCTGTCTGTTCCAGCAGCCCGCTGTTTACGTGGTTCCGTTTCATGAGCCGACGCTCGACCTTGCGCGCGCGTCGCGGCAACGCGGCGGGAGCGGGATTGCGCCAGCTTCCCTACCGCCGCTACGAAAATCCCTATCCGCCGTTCGAGATTCTTTCCTCCGATCACGTCGAGGCCATCCACGGGGCCTCGCTGGATATCCTGGAGACCATCGGAGTCAACTTTCTGCTGGACGAAGCGCGGAGGGTGCTTAAAGAAGCTGGCGCCGAGGTGGAACCGAACGGCACCCGGGTGCGTTTTCAACGCGGACTGATTCTCGACGCCGTGTCGAGAGCGCCCAGCGCTTTTGACATCAGCGCGCGCAATCCCGAGCACAGCCTGCACTTTGGCGGACGCAGCGTGAATTTTGCCGCGGTCAGCAGCCCGCCCAACGCCTCCGACCTGGACCACGGTCGACGCACGGGGAGCTTCGAGGATTTCTGCAGCTTCCTGAAGCTCACCCAGAGCGTCAACGTGGCGCAAATCGTCTCCGGCCACGCCGTCGAGCCGGTGGACATCGACACGCCCATACGCCACCTGGTGGCGACCCGGGCGATGATCGAGCTCACCGACAAGATCTTCCGCCTCTATTCTCTCGGCCGTCAGCGGGTAATGGATGTGCTGGAGATGGTAAAGATTGCGCGCGGGCTGAGCGAGGATCAGTTGGCGAAGGAGCCTTCGGTCTTCACCATGGTGAACGCCAACTCGCCGCTCCAGTACGACATCCCCATGCTGTGGGGCATGATCGAGCTCGCCTCGCGTAATCAGCCGGTGGTGGTGACGCCCTTCACTCTGGCGGGCGCGATGGCGCCGGTGACGCTGGCGGGCGCACTCGCGCAGCAGAACGCCGAGGCTCTGGCCGGCATGGCCTTCTGCCAAATGGTCAATCCGGGCGCGCCGGTGATGTACGGCGGCTTCACTTCCAACGTGGACATGAAATCCGGGGCCCCGGCCTTCGGCACGCCGGAGTACGCCAAGGCGACGCTTGCCGGCGGCCAGCTGGCACGCCGCTATAACCTGCCCTACCGCTCCTCCGGCGTGAACTCGTCCAACGCCCCCGACGCCCAGGCAGCTTACGAGTCGCAGATGGCGCTCTGGTCCGCGGTGCTCGGCCACGCGCACATGATCCATCACGCCCTCGGCTGGCTCGAAGGAGGGCTTTGCGCTTCGTTCGAGAAGTTCATCATCGACGCGGAGATGGTGCAGATGATGACGGAGCTTCTGAAGCCAGTGGAGGTGAGCGCGGACACCCTGGCGCTGGATGCCATCCGCGAGGTGGGCCCCGGGGGACACTTCTTCGGCGCCGCGCATACCCTGGACCGCTACGAGACCGCCTTTTATCCGCCGATGCTCTCCGACTGGCGCAACTTCGAGACCTGGAAAGAGGCCGGCGCGGAGGACGCGACTCAACGCGCGAACCGCATCTTCAAGTCAGTGATCGAGCGCTATGAGTCGCCGCCTCTGGACGAAGGCGTGCGCGAGGCATTGAATGCTTTCGTGGATAAACGAACTGCGGAGGGCGGGGCACCGGTCAATTGATTGATGACAAGGGCCGCGGCATCCGATCGACTTCGCTCCCGCGCCGCTTGGCCTACACCTCCCC
>DATIPL010000327.1:0-2328 GCA_035471965.1 Gammaproteobacteria bacterium | reverse complement strand
ACGGTGCTGTTCGCGCTGGTGCTTTCCCAGATCACGGATATCCCCATGGCGCCCATCGTGCTCGCGTTTTCCCCCGGCGGTCTGGCGGAGATGAGCCTGATCGCGCTTTCGCTGGGCATCGAGACCGCCTTCGTCGCCACCCATCACGTCTCCCGAATCGCCATGATCGTCATCGCCGCGCCACTGGTGTTCAAGGCGCTGGGGGTCAAGGTTAAAAAGAGCGAGTAGGGCGCGCGACGCGCACTCGACAGCAAGCGCATTCGCGTGCCGATTGCAGCGGCGCAATACGCTTCGCTGATCCGTACTGCGTGATGTCTGCGGATGAAGGTAAAGAAGAACGAAAAGATCAATCGAGTCTGATCCCATTGATCCCGTCCAATACGCTTCGCTACTGCGCCCTACGTCATGTCGACCGGGGTGACGGTGAAGAAGAATGAGTAGGAAGAGCAGCAGGGCGTTTGGATATTTGAATCGCCGTGCCGCCGCTCGCCTCAGGTTTGTAGAGGGTAGGTGGTGGATGCTGGATGGGACGGAGGCGAACTCGTCTTACCCCGACTACCCTGTACTGTCTACCTTACTATCCGCTCTGGCATCGTCGCCTGCATCGACGGGCGCTTGGCGAATTCGTCGTACCAGGCAGAGAGAATTGGCCGGCCGTCGCGCCAGTCAAAATCGTGCAGAAACGCGTCGACAAACCCCACGGTGCAACCGAGCGCAATCTGCGCCACGCGGACCCGGCCACTGAGCAGATCCCGACTGCTATCGAAAAGGTCGAAGCAGCGCGCCGCCCGCGCGTGCTCGACCTCCATCAGCCACACGAAACGCCTCGGCTCCGGCCGACGGTATTCCCTCGCCCAGGTGGCAACGCCGTCGAGGCAGCCGAAGATGCGCCCCTCGTCCGCACGGCCAGCGAGATCGCGGGTATCCGCGAGCAGTTTCTCACCCGCGTGCAGCGTATCCAGGTGCTCGAGAATAATTCGGGTCTCCGACAGACAGTCACCGCTGTCGGTGCGAAGCGTGGGTACTTTCCCCGCGGGGTTGAAGGGAAGGAGCGCGCTCCGGGGATCGCGCACCGTGACCACCTCGATGTCCATGTCGCCGTCGAGCCCGGCTTCGATCGCGGCCACGCGAACGATCCGCGCATAGGGCGAGTTGACGGTAATGAAGAGCCGCATCATCCGTCGATTGTCCGGGACGATCAGGGTCCTGGCAGCGGGACGTCCTCCAGAATCGGATCCCCGTGCTCCGGCATCTCCTCGGCCAGACACCCGAGCAGCCAGCTTCGGAAGGCGCTGATACGGGGATCGTCGCCGCTTTCTTTCGGGTAAATGAGAAAGTAGCCGCTGTCGCTGGGCAGGTCGATATCGAACGGGACCACGAGACGACCCGCCTGCAGCTCGGCTTCCACGAAGCGGCGGTTGGCAATGGCGACGCCGGCACCGGCTACCGCCGCGCTCACGGCCAGCGGCGTGGTTTGGAAACGAAGCCCCCTCTTGGAATCGACCCCTTTGACTCCGGCGATGTGCAGCCAGTTGCGCCATTGGCCCATGCGCGGAATGGAGTGGAGCAGGGTCACGTTGCGTAAATCGCTCGGGGTCTCCAGCGGGTGCTCCTGCAGCAGCGACGGGCTGCACACCGGAACCAGCTCCTCGGACATGAGCTGATGGGTGACCAGGTTCGGCCAGGCTCCGGGCGTGCCGTACATGATTACCACGTCGGTATCCGAGGCGCTGAAATCTATCTGCCGGGTGATGGGAGTGAGTGTCAGGCGCACGTCGATCTCGGGGTGCTCGTCGTGAAAGTCGGACAGGTGGGGGATCAGCCAGCCCATGGCGAAGGTCGGCGCGCAGCCGAGGTTCAAAGGCGCGTCGGCGGTGTGACTGGCAAGCCTGCGGCTGGCGGCGTCGAGCTGGTCCAGGGCGGCGCTGACCGCCGGCAGGTAGTCCCTGCCCTCGGGGGTCAAGGAGACGTTCCGGGGCAGGCGGTTGAACAGCTTCACTCCGAAGTAGTCCTCCAGGGTCTTGACCTGATGGCTGATGGCCGAGGCGGTAACGTTCAACTCCCGGGCCGCCTGGTTGAAGTTCAGGTGTCGGGCCGCGGCCTCGAAGGCCCGGACCGCGTTGAGGGGCGGGAGGCGGCGCATCTATAGATGAGAATTTCTCAATGGTCGCTTGAAAAACGATCGTTTGTGAACAGCGCAATCCATACCTATATTGCTTCCATGAAGCCGACTACAGCGGAATTCAGTGGTCGGCAGATGTGAATATTACTCAATAGGAAGGAAACTTGAAATGACCACGCAGACGATCCGCAAAGAGCGAGGCTTTC
>DATIPL010000326.1:0-2318 GCA_035471965.1 Gammaproteobacteria bacterium | reverse complement strand
CACCCGCTGCTGCGAGCCCTGGTGGAATTCGGTTACGGGGCGTTTGCCGAGAACGCCCTCGCCGAGCGGGCCGAGGCTGCGCTGCCGCCCTTTGCCCACATGGCTCTGCTGCGGGCCGAGGCGCCGAACCTGGATGCCTGCGAGCGCTTTCTGAGCGCGGCGCTGGAGTGCAGCGACGGTCTGGCGGTCGATTCCGTGAGCCTTCTCGGTCCCGTGCCTGCGCCGATGGCGCGTCGCGCTGGACGTTATCGCTCGCAGTTGTTCGTGGAATCCGAGCGTCGCGGTCCGCTGCATCGATTCTTGAAGCGCTGGCTCCCGGAGGTGGAGGGTCTGCCCTATGCGAGGCGCGTGCGCTGGTCATTGGACGTGGACCCGCAGGAGATTCTTTGAGCTTGCCGCGACCGGCGACGGCCGGATTCCACCGATCTGCTTAAAACCGCAACCGCTGACGTTAGAATACGCGCGGCTTTCTCTGGAACATCGAATGAAGTCCCTGGTGGATAAAACGCTCTCCAAGGCCCTGGACGCGCTTCGGGCGGAGGGTGCGCTTCGCGACGACGGCAAGGTTACGGCGCAGGTGGAACGCAGTCGCGACGAGCTTCACGGCGATTTCGCTTCACCGGTGGCGCTGAGTCTGGCGCGATTCATGAAGCGCAAGCCGCGCGAGATCGCGGAGCAGATTGTTGCCCGCCTTCCGCAGGTCGAAGGTATCTCCAAGGTGGAGATTGCGGGCCCCGGTTTCATCAACTTCTTTCTCGAGAGGTCTGCCCGGCAGTCCGTGCTCGATACGGTGCTGCGGCATGGCGCCGCCTTTGGAAGCAGCGACACCGGTGCCGGCGAAGCGGTGCAGGTGGAGTTCGTCTCTGCAACGCCTACGGGCCCGCTGCACGTGGGCCACGGTCGCGGAGCGGCATACGGCGCCGCCCTTGCCAATCTGCTGGAGGCAGCCGGCTTCTCCGTCCAGCGGGAGTACTACGTCAACGATGCCGGCCGTCAAATGGACATCCTGGCTGTCAGCGTCTGGCTGCGTTACCTGGAGCTGTTCGGAGAAACCGCGCCCTTTCCCGCGAGCGCCTACCAGGGTGAATACATCCGCACCATTGCCAGTGGCTTGCGCGATCAGCACGGCGAATCATTCCTGGTCGACGCGGCCCGAATCATCGAAGACCTTCCGGCGGACGAAGCGGACGGCGGTAATAAAGAAATTTTTGTCGACGCGGTTATCGCGCAAATGCGCAGGCTGCTGGGAAAGGATGAGTTCCGCCTCGTTTTATCCGCCGGTCTGAATGCGCTCCTGGAGGACATCCGCGCCGATCTGGAAGAGTTTGGTGTGGGTTTCGACCGCTGGTATTCCGAGCGCTCGCTGCTCGAAAGCGGCGCCATTGAGCGGGCGGTGGAAACCCTGCGTAAGGCGGATCACGCGTATGACAAGGATGGGGCGGTGTGGTTCAAGTCCACGAGCTTCGGAGACGACAAGGACCGGGTGATCATTCGTGAAAACGGAGTGCCCACCTACTTTGCCTCGGATATCGCCTACCACATGGAGAAGTTCGAGCGAGGCTTCAGCAGAATCATCGATGTTTGGGGAGCCGATCACCACGGGTATGTGGCGCGGGTCAAGGGAGCCCTTGCGGCGCTGGGCAAGGATCCGGGGGCGTTCGAGGTGCCCATCGTGCAGATGGTCCACCTGTACCGCGGAGGGGAAAAAGCCTTCATGTCCACGCGCAAGGGCGAGTTCGTCACCCTGCGCGAGCTGAGGCGGGAAGTCGGCAACGACGCCGCGAGATTTTTCTACATCATGCGGCGCTGCGAGCAGCACCTGGATTTCGACCTCGATCTCGCGAAGTCACAATCCAATGACAACCCGGTTTATTATCTGCAATACGCTCACGCCCGAATTTGCAGCGTACTGCGCCAGGCAGAGGAACGCGGCTACGAGATCGATACCGCCGCCGAAGACGTAGAGTCAGCGCTGCTGCTGGAAGCGCAGGAGCAGGAGCTTCTGACCGCCCTGAGCCGGTTTCCCGAAGTGGTGGAGGCGGCGGCGCTGGCGCGGGAGCCGCACCAGATCGCATTTTACCTTCGGGAAGTGGCCAACGATTTTCACGCCTACTACAACGCGCACCAGTTCCTGGTCGATGACGAAGCGCTGCGGACGGCCCGTCTGGCGCTGAATCGGGCCACCCGGCAGGTTCTCGCCAACGGGCTCGATCTCCTTGGCGTGTCGGCACCCGAGGCGATGTAATGGCGCCGCGGGATTACAAACGGCGACCGAGGCAGAGCTCCAAGAACCCTTCCCGACCGCGATCACCGTGGCT
>DATIPL010000325.1:0-8705 GCA_035471965.1 Gammaproteobacteria bacterium | reverse complement strand
CCGGCAGAGCATCGAACTTCTCAATCTCCGGAAAGCTGATGTCGACCTGGTGCATACGCGATCGTTTCGCCTGCTCGACCAGGTAAGGCACCCGATGCAGGCTCTGCGGTCCGTAGACCAGATCCACATAAGGCGCGCGGTCCTGAATGGCGGCGCCTTCCTGACTGGCGACGCAGCCGCCCACGCCGATGATGAGCTCGGGCCGCTTCTGCTTCCATTCCCGCCAGCGACCGAGCTGCGAGAAGACTTTTTCCTCGGCCTTTTCCCGCACCGAGCACGTATTGACCAGCAACAGATCCGCCTGCTCAGGAATGTCGGTGCGCTCGTAGCCGTGTGCCGCCGCGAGCAGATCCGCCGTGCGGGCGGAGTCGTACTCGTTCATCTGGCAGCCGAAAGTCTTGATATAGAGCTTCTTACTCATCCAGGCGGGCGCGTCTCAGGCCCTCGCAAAAAGGGCCGGTAAAGCTACACCGTTTGAGCGCGGTTTTCCACGCGCCCGGGCCTGCACTGCTTCCTTACGCCGGGGGATTTGCGCCGATTTTGTGGATGCTCAGGTCGGCCCCCTGAAACTCCTCTTCCTCGCTCAAGCGGATGCCGACGATTTGCTTCATCAGCCCGTAGATGATGAACCCTCCGGCAAGCGCGACGCCCACGCCGAGCAGCGTGCCGATCAGCTGAGACGGGAGGCTGACTCCGCCGAGCCCGCCCAGTGCCTTGGCCCCGAAGATACCCGCGGCAATCCCGCCCCAGGCGCCGCACAGGCCGTGCAGTGGCCACACCCCGAGGACATCGTCGATCTTCCAGCGGTTCTGGGTGAGGGTGAAGGTGACCACGAAGATGGCGCCGGCGACGCCGCCGGTCACGAGCGCGCCGACGGGATGCATCACGTCCGAGCCCGCGCATATGGCGACCAGCCCCGCCAGCGGACCATTGTGGACGAAGCCGGGATCGTTCTCTCCGACGACCAGCGCGGCCAGCACACCGCCCACCATGGCCATGAGCGAGTTCAGGGCCACGAGCCCGCTGATCCCGGCGATCTCCTGGGCCGACATCACGTTGAAGCCGAACCATCCAACGGAAAGCACCCAGGCTCCGAGAGCCAGAAAGGGAATGCTGGAAGGCGGGTGCGACGCCATGCGCCCGTCCTTACCGTAACGGCCCCGGCGGGCGCCGAGAAGCAGCACCGCCGCGAGCGCGATCCAGCCGCCCATGGCGTGCACCACGATGGATCCGGCGAAGTCGTGAAACGGCGCCCCGAAGGCGCCCTCCAGCCAGCTCTGAACGCCGAGACGGCCGTTCCAGGTGATGCCTTCGAACAGCGGATAAATGAGCGCTACCAGCAGGGCCGAAGCAAACAGCTGGGGATAAAAACGCACCCGCTCTGCGATTCCACCGGAGATGATGGCCGGGATCGCGGCGGCGAACGTAAGCAGAAAGAAGAACTTCACCAGCTCGTAGCCGTTCTTCGACGCCAGAGACTCCGCGCCCTGGAAGAACCCTATTCCGTAAGCGACGCCGTAGCCAACGAAGAAGTACGCCACGGTAGAAATTGAAAAGTCCGAAAGAATCTTGACCAGAGCGTTGACTTGGTTCTTGTGCTGCACCGTGCCCACCTCGAGGAAGGCAAAGCCCGAGTGCATCGCCAGCACCATGATGGCGCCGAGCAGGACGAAGAGTACGTCGGTGCCGGAATGAAGCGCATCCATTTGAGTTCCTCCCAGGCAGTCGTTGGTTATAAACGGTGCATACAAGGCAAATTTCGTGCCGCAGGGAGGACATCAATAAAATCAAGCCGTTGTGATTCAAACTGAAGGTCGGCGCCGGCACCGCTTGCACCATTGTGGGGCATGCTCGGGATTGGCGCCCGAATCCAGGGCAAACGCCGGAATACCGCGCAAGGGAGACTGTGCCCGGACCGGGGTAAACGTCTTCCCTGGTCTCTCCGGGATCCGAGCTCCGGAATCGGAACTCACCGGGTGACAGCGTCTACACCCTGCGGCAATTGGAGACATCGCTGCAGAGTGGGCGCCGGGTGATCGGGCTGCCAGCGCGAGACTGCGTCGCCGATCTCGGCTTTCTCCTGTTCGAACAGCACCGATCCCACTGCCGTTCTGCCGATCTTGCCCAGCCGCACGCTGTCCTCGTGCACGCTCTCGTAGAGCGTTTTCTGCTCCGCCATGACGCTGAACCAGAAGTAGGCGCGGATGGGATCTTCGTCAGCGCGGTTGCCGTCGTTGTAGTGACGCCCGGGTATGCCTCCTCCGGTTCGGAACCACTCGGCCAGGTACCAGACCGCCTGCATGATCCCGCGCCCGCCTTGAGCATGGTGGGCGAGCATGCAGTACCAGGACATTCCTGTACGTACGTCGCGCTCCACGCCGAGACCGCGCAGGTACATGGTGGCCAGGGCATCCTGCGCCCGCGGATCGCCGGCGTCCGCCATTGGCTCGAGCTCGGCAAATGCGCTCGCGAAGTCGCCCTGCTCGATCGCTGCGGCCGCGCTTTCAAAGTCGCCGCGCGCCGAAGGCGGGGACGCGGCAAGCGCGACAATCCAGATTGCGCCGGCGATGCGGCGACCGCAGATCATTTCTTCACTCGACCTTCTCTTCCGAATCAGGCGTCCACGCCCGCCATCCTCTCAGCAGTGGAAAATAAAGACCGACGCGGATCGGCCGCCGGTCGATGCCCGCCATCAATCGCCCGTAGCGTTCGAGCTGGGAAGCATATCGCGCCTGCTCCCGATCGAGAAAAGCTTCGGTGCTCGCACCCTCGTGGCGACCCGACTTATAGTCCACGATCCAGCGAACGCCGTCGGTATCGATGAAAGTGCGATCGATATAAACGTTCAACAGCTGTCCGTCGAGAACACCGGAGAGGGCGAACTCATTTTCCGCCTCTCGGTGCGCGGCGCTCAGGATCCATTGACCCCGGTGATCGGCCAGCACCGAGATCAGAGCGTCGAGCACCGTTCTCACCGAGGGCTCCAGCTCCTCGCCGCTCAGGCCGTATGCCGCCAGGGCCCGCCGCACCCATGGCGCGGTCGCGCGCACGCGCTCCTCATCCCAGTGCTGCGCGCCCTCTTCGGCGATCCGCCTCAGCAGTTCGTGAACAATCGAGCCCGCGTGGCGGACACCGATTCCGGCCCATTCGAAAATCACGGCTTCGCCGGGCTCACCATCGGACGGAGCGCGCAGGGGCGGCGCCGGAGCAACCGCCGGCGCGGGCTGCGGCGACGACCAGCCCGGAGGAAGGCGACTGAGCCCCGTTCTTGTGGGCGAATTCTGCCGCGGGGGGTCGGCGCGGGCAGGACCGTCGGCGAGTCGGGCGGCCGCAAAGCCCTCGGCCAGAGCCGGCCACAGGTGCCTCAGCAGGGCTCGCTTCGGCGGCGCTTTGAGCCTCCCGGACGGGTGGCGGACGGCCGCTCCAATCAAATGCAGCCGGCGTCGTGCCCGGGTTGCCGCCACGTAAACGAGGCGCGCCGCCTCGAGCTCCTGCTTTGCCCGCTCCACTGATTTTAGGTAGTCGTAAAGTGGGGGCTCGTTGGTGCCGTTACCCGGGATGGGCGCAAGCAGGAGATCCGTTCCCGTGGGTCCGGCCGCCCGCTGTGTCCAGGCAAGCAGGCGTTTTTCCTCGGCAGGCGGCGTACGCTCCAGAGCGGGCACGATGACGGTGTCGAATTCGAGACCTTTTGCCTTGTGAATGGTCATCACTTCGACCGGGGCGTCAGCACTCTTGGGCGTGGCGTAGAGTCCGGCCATCCGGGCCGTCAATGCGTCGGGGTCCACCAGTCGCTGCTCGGATTCATAGCGCTCGATCATGTCCAGGCATATGCCGGCGTCTTCCAACCCAATCCGGTCGACGCAGGCCGGTCCGCCCAGCGCCTGCCAAACGCCCTCCACCTGTCGCCGCAGCGGCCTTCGCCCGCGCTCGAACAAGGCGCCGAGCAAAACGGGCGCCACCCGCTCGAGCCGTGCGCGTCCGTCGGTGCTCAACCGATCGAGCGTCGACGCGTCCGCCAAGAGCTCGGGAACAGTGCGCCCGCCCTCGCCTTCCGCCATCGCCGAGAGATCCTCGAGCAGCAGCCCGCACCAGGGCGCGCGCAGAAGCGCGAGCCAGGCGACCCGATCCGCCGGATGGATCAGCGCGCGAGTGAGTGAAAGCAGATCGTGCACCACGGGAGCCGACAGCACCGAGCGCAACTCCACGCCGCGGTAGGCGATGCCGGCGGCGTCCAGTCGCGGCAGAATGTCGGTCAGGTGCGATCGTGATCGGACGAGCACCGCGACGCGCTCAGTCGGCGCGGCAGCGAGCGCGTCGCGGACGCAGTCGACGACGCGCCGCGCTTCCTCTCCGCGCCCGCCGTCGATAAGCGAGTGAAGGGTGACCGCGTCGTCGTCCTGATTCGTTCCAGCCGCGACGGCGGGACGGTAGGCGACGGCGCCCCCCGACTCGTCATCACGTTTCGGGAAGACCCGCGGGAATACCCGGTTGACCCAATCGACGATGCCGGCGACCGAGCGGAAGTTCGCGCTCAACGACAGCGGTTGCGGGCGCAGGTGGCCGAAGCCCTTGTGCCAGGCGCGGAGAAAAACGCCCACGTCAGCTTCGCGGAAACGATAGATCGACTGCATCGGATCGCCGACCAGAAACAGCGTTCGACCGTCGTCCGGCGTCCATCCCGCGGTTAGCTGGTTCAGAAGCTGAAACTGCGAGTGAGAGGTATCCTGAAACTCGTCCACGAGTATGTGCGATATGCGGTAATCGAGCGAAAGCGCCAGATCCGTCGGCGAATCCCCCTCGCCCAGGGCCAGTCGCGCAGCGCTCAGCAGCTCGATGAAATCCACCCGCCCGGCCTCGGCGAAAACCACGCGCAGCAGTCCAGCAGCGATTCTCAGTACTTCGAGCAAGGCGGTGAGCACGCGCCACTGATCCTCCGTGTACGAGGGCTCCGGAATCGCGGCGACGCCGCCCAGCAGCAGCTCGAACTCCGTCTCGCCGGCCATCGCCGCGGTGAGCGCTTCAGCCCGTCTCTTCATCTTCACGGCGTATTCGTTCTTCTCCGAGGGGATGCCGACGCTCTTGTCCATGCGCTTTCGGTAACGTCCCTGACCACTGAGCAGAAGCGCCGCCAGCCCCTGCCACAGCCGAAGCGACTCATGGGTGGGCGGCGGCAGCGCGTTGAGTCCCGCCAGCCGGGCTATCGGTGAGTGGGGATTGGAAACATCCATGTTCGCGCCGGCGTATGCCGCCAGCGCCACGATGTCATCCGCCAGCGCCTCCGGAACCACACGCGAGAGATCCTGCAGCGACTCGTCCACCGCACGCGCCAGCGCTGCCTCGAGCTCGATTCTCAACGCGGAATCGCCCGCTTTGCCCCGGGACAGATATCGCAGCCACTGGTCCCTTCGCGCGAGCATCGACTCGAGCAGCGTCTCGAAGCGCTCCAGATCGTTGTCCAGATGCGCGAGCAGCGCGCTCACGGGCGCAGCCAAGGGGGGGTCTTCCTCCAGCAGCGCCAGCGCGCGGCGCGCCGTTTCCCGATACAGCGGTCCGGCATCCTCCACCGGCTGCGCCTCCGCGCTGAAGCGCGAAAGCCATGGCATCTGTCTCGCCAGCCGCGCGCAAAGTCCGTCGATGGTTTGAATCCGAAGCCGCGCGGGATTGGCCCGCAGCAGCCAGCCGAGGTCGCGGTCGCGGCGGCGTACCGCGCGAGCAAGGGCGTGAGTCTGGCGCGCGTGCGCGTTGGGCGGCGGCGGATCATCGACCCTCGCCAGCGCCTCCAGCAGGCGACCGCGCATCTCACCGGTGGCCTTGCGGGTGAAGGTGATCGCCACCACCTCCTCCGGCGCCTCCACGATCGCAAGCAGCGCCAGGTGACGCTGAATCAGTAGCTCCGTCTTGCCTGATCCCGCCGGCGCCTGAACGATGAACGAGCGGGTCACATCGAGCGCCTCGCGGCGCGCCCGGGCATCTCCACGAAGGCCCGAGCCGCTCACGGATTGGTCTCCTCGCCCGCCTCGGACCGTTGCTCGAATACACGGCAAAGCGGCATCACATCACAGTGCACGCAGGTGGCCGGGGGGGACCTCGGATCCACCGGGGCGTCACCGGATACGAAAGCCACTGCGAGGGATTCGAGCGTATGGCGCCACTCGGCCTTGAGCGCCGGCCAGTCGGCCACCGTCTTCGCGGCATTCACCGTCGATGCGGACGGGGTCGAGACGCCGGCGGCGAGGCCCTCGCGATCAGCCAGCCCGCGAAAGCCGAGCGCGCCGCGCTTGAGAGCCCCGTGAGCCGCCCCCGCGACCGGCCCGCCGGCGGGGTGGGATTCCACTGCCAGGGTGTAGAGGGCAAGCTGGGGATCTTCCGGACGCGCGCCAAACCACTGCCGAACTTCGGCATTTCCCGTTTTGTAGTCGATTACGAAAAACTCGCCGGAGTCGAGGCGATCGACGCGGTCGGGACGAATGCGAAGCGACAAAGGTCCGAGAGTCACCTCGATTTCCGTTTCCTGCGCCGCGACATCGAACGGCGCGCGGCGCTTTTCGATCGAGAGCCAGTCTTCCATCAGAGAGCAGAGCCGCTCCCGCTCGATCCGGGCGAAGGTCCCGCGAAGCGTCTGCGGGCGGATCTGCCTTTCCTTTTCGATGGCCTCCTCGACCGCGGAGGTAATCCGCTGCCTGAGTTCCTCGGCCGGGAGCGCGTTCAAATTCGACTGGGTGCGCAGCCCCGCCCAGAGCGCGTTCAGCACCGAGTGGACCAGGTTGCCGCGTATGCGCGCATCCATCGGCGACGCTGCGACCCGCACCTCGGCAGCGTCCAGGCGAAAGCGGGCAAAGGCGCGGAACGGGCATGCCGCCTGGTCGCGCAAGACGCCAGCGCCGCCACGGGCGACGCGCATATCCGGTGCCCGCTCATCGCCCACGACCTCGAGGCGGGCCGGCGCCTGGTTGAGCTGAAGGCTGAACTCCGGCGATTTCGATGCGTCGCCGTCGGCTGCCCCGTCGAAGGCTGCTGCGGCCATGAACGGTGTCGGCCTCAGGGATTCATCCTGATCGCTCCGCGGATAGCTGAAGACCACCTCGTTCGCGGCACGACACCAGCGCTCCAGGCGACCCTGCGCCAGCTGAAGCTGACCCTCGGGAGTTGCCGTCGGCACCCCGGCGGCGCGCTGGAGCGACACCGGCACGAAAGGATTGGGCTCCGGGGCGGGCGGCCAGCTGCCATCGTGGAGACCGCTGATCCACAAGGTATCGAAATCCATTCCTGCGGTCTCGAGCGCTCCGAGGACTTGCACCGGAACCCGCCCCGACCTTGGCTGAAAAAGGTGCTCGTCGGCGAGATTGGAAAACAGAGACAACGCGCGCTCGAGCTTCACCGGCCCGGCAACCGCGCCTATGGCGGCAAGCTCGTCCAGCAAGTCGCGAAAGGCCTCGACGGCCTGAAATTCGCCGCTGTCCAAGGCCCGCTCTCCCGGCCATCTCAAGCCGGATAGCCAGAGAGAGAAAAACGCCGACCAGGAATTGAGCGGCTGGCGGCGCGGAACCCCCCGGCGCATGCGGACGAGTTCCCGCAGGCTGTTTTTCAGGGCTTCGTCAATGCCGGCAAGGGCGGCGATCCGTTCCAACCTTATTTCGCGCTCGCCGATGTCCCGCAGCCTGGCGTCTGCCCTGGCCCGGGCGGCAAGGCCCGAGTGCCCCGCGCATAAATAGGGCGAACGCAGCAGCCTCCCGGCTTCGGCCAGCGCCACCGGACCCGCGGAGAGCTTGAGCGCAATCAGCGCGTCACCGATGACGGCGATCCTCGACAGGGGCTCGCCGTAGGAGAGATTGAAGGGTCGCGTTACGCCGTCGCTGGAGGGCAGCGCGGAGCCCGGGATCAGCACCTCATCGAACACGCGTGCCACCGAGGGGCGCACGCGGTGCAGCTCCGGCACCACGATGCCGACGCGGCTCCCGGGCGCCCGCTCGACCTCGCGCCGCGCCCAGAGCGCCGCCGCGCGGAGTTCCGACAAGGAGTCGTCGAAGACACGAAAGGATTTCCGTGCTTCGCGCTGCGGCGGCGCCGCGTTGATGACCTCGATTCCGGCGCTGGCGAGCGCCGTCCGGATCCCCCGCTGCTGGGGAGTGATGAAATCGAAACCGGCGAAGACCGCGCGCGGGCGCAGGCTGGCGGCCGCCAGTCGATCGCTGTTACCCAGGGAAGTTGCCGCGGAAGCCGGATCGACCCAACCGCCCTCGCTGCAGCGAGCGCGGAACGCCCTGGCCCACGTTCGAAACGCGCGTGACTCGGAGCTGAAGCCGAATTCCAGCGCATCCAGGCTGATGTTCCAGGCGCTCACCAGGGCGTTTGCGTCTTGCGCGCGTCGCGCCGCGGCGGCGGCAAGCATTGCCCGCTGATCGCCTTCCCGGGGAACGTTTTCGCGCACCACCTGTTCCCAGAGCATGCGTTCCTGCCACCCGCGAAGAAGCGACACGCGTGATTCGAAGTCGCGCCTGGCCGAAGCACTCCATACGCGTTCCACCCAGGCGGAAAACGGAATCACGTCCGGGGTTCGCCAGCTGTGTGCACCCGCAGCAATTTGCTGCGCCGCGTAAGCTTCGATTAGCGCTCTCGCAAGCCTGCGGTTTACGCTGATGAAAGTGGTGTCGTCGTTTAGAAGATTGACAAGCGCGCGCACGAGTCCTCCGCTGAGGGCACATGGT
>DATIPL010000324.1:0-2016 GCA_035471965.1 Gammaproteobacteria bacterium | reverse complement strand
AACGTCGTGCACGAGCACGTCTCGTTTCCGGTTGACTGCGGGACGGGTCAGATGTCCGCGATTACGAACCCTGACGGCGACGGGTAACGAGGGTGGACAACAGCCGATGCAGTCGCCGTGCTGATGACGAAGCCCCGCGGGCCTGGAGGCGCGCCGGGCTTCGATTGCATGACCCCGATCTCTATCCGACTCCTTCGATGGATCGTTCTCGTGCCAAGCCGAGTAACTCGGATTCACGATGAGGAGAGCCCTTTTTATCGCCCGGTCTGCGAATCATTTCTCGGCGTCATGGAAGATAATCCCGAGACTGTAACGCCTGCCCGAATGCAGCCGGCTCACTCCGTGGCGGAGTTCCGCGCGGTAGTAGCCGCCCTGGGCTCTGGGCTCGGGTTTGTAGCGGTTGGGGAAGATCAGCATCTGTCCCCGCGCGGGAGTGACGACCTGACCCAGGGACTGTGAGCGGGGGCGAAGCTTGTAGAGCATGAACTCCCCGCCGCTGTACTCGCCGTGCCGGCTCAGTACCGTAAGCACCTGAAAGGGGAATCCGATCTTGCCGTAGACGTCCTGATGAAAGGCGTTGTAATCGCCCTCCTGGTAACGAAAGATCAGCGGCGTCGGCTGCTTTTGTCCGTTCTCGTGACAGTGTTCGAGGAAGAGCGAGAGCGTCTTCGGGTAACGGGCTGCGTCCCCGAGCCGTTCAGCCCAGCTGTTTGCGATCCTGGCCAACGGCGGGTAGAGCCGTTTCCGCAGCGCCTGGACGATGGCCGGGAGCGGACTCTTGAAATAACGGTAGGTGCCGGAGCCGAAGCGCAGCCGGCGCATGTCGACGGTGTTGCGATAGCGTTCGTCATCACCGAACAGACGAATGAGCGCATCGCACTCGTTGCTGCGCAGCAGATGCGCATTCGCGACGCGCGGCGTCAGTGCATAGCCGTGGACGTCGAGGTCCTCGCTCAGATGCCGCCAGTCCAGCGCGCGAACGCGCTCGGCGATGGTCGGTGTGCTCACGCGGGCGTTGTCCAACCGGGTGCTCGTTGCTGTCGAAGATATCCGACTCCGAGAGTCGGAAAAAGGCGGGGTGGGGCATGCCATCGCGGAAGGGATACGGAATTGCGGAGCCAGGGTATGGGTCTTCCCGGGGTTTCCTGTAAAGCCCGGCGAAGGTGGGCCTGAAGTCGAGAAGACTTCCGCCGGGAACACGCGTCGGCGCGGAGGCGCCCGGCTCTTGCCGGGCGCGTCGGCAGGGAAATCAGCCGCTCACCTCGTCTGTCCAGACCCTGAAGCTTTTCAGCGTGTTGGGTCCGAACGAGTTGCTGATAGGGACATCAGCGGCATCCCGGCCCCTCGCGATCAGCACCCGGCCGACACGCGGCACGTTGTTGCGCGGATCGAAGGTGTACCACTGACCGTCCAGGTATGCCTCGAACCAGGCGGCGAAGTCCATCGGATCGTAAGGCGGCGGCACGCCGATGTCGCTCAAATAACCCGTGCAGTAGCGGGCCGGAATGTTCATGCAGCGGCTAAATGCGACGGCGAGATGCGTGTAGTCGCGGCAGACGCCGGTTTTTTCGTTGAAAGCTTCCCAGGCCGTCTTCGTGGCGCGGGCGTGCTCGTAACCGAAGGCGACGTGTCGATGGACGAAATCGCAGATGGCCTGGACGCGACCCCAGCCGGTAGGCGATTTGCCGAACAGGCTCCAGGCCTTCTCCGACAGCAGGTCGGTTTCGCAATACCGGCTCCCCAGGAGGAACACCAGGGTCTCTTCGGGGAGATTTTGCACCGGGTGCTGACAGGCCGAGGCGGCGACCACGTCGGGTTCGCCCGTATCGTTCACGATCGCATCCGTCGTAAGCCGAAACTCGCCCTTCGGTGCCACGATCCGGCTGCACCAGTTGCCGAACGAATCGCGATAGGGCGACAGCGCGATCGCTGGGTTGGTGGTCAGCAAATCCGGCACGACCAGATCGTTCGCGTGCGTGTGGTGGATATTCAGCATCAGCATCATGGGCGTCGGCT
>DATIPL010000323.1:0-1651 GCA_035471965.1 Gammaproteobacteria bacterium | reverse complement strand
GGCCCACTTTCCCAAAGATGACTTCGCACTGCGCCGCTTCGACGGTACCGCGCTCTACGAACATGAGGACCCTCGTCTTGGCGAGCATCCCGACTGGGGCACACTGGTGTTCAACTACGGACGCAACGAGGTCCGCAACTTCCTCACCGCCAACGCACTCTACTGGTTCAACGAGTTCCACATCGACGCCCTCCGAGTCGACGCCGTGGCATCCATGCTCTACCTCGACTACAGCCGAAAGGCCGGCGAATGGCTCCCCAACCGCTACGGCGGCCGCGAGAACCTCGACGCCCTCGACTTCCTCCATTCCCTCCACCGTGCGATCCCCGACGAGGCGCCTGGCTGCTTCACCATTGCCGAAGAGTCGACCGCCTGGCCGCTGGTCACCCGGCCGCCGTCCGAGGGCGGACTGGGCTTCGCATTCAAGTGGAACATGGGCTGGATGCACGACACGCTGACGTATTTCTCCAAGGACCCCGTTCACCGCACATACCACCACGACCAGCTTACATTCGCTATGATCTACGAATACAATGAGCGCTTCCTCATGCCGCTTTCTCATGACGAGATTGTGCACGGGAAGGGTTCGCTGCTCGGCAAAATGCCCGGCGACAACTGGCAGAAGTTCGCCAATCTGCGCCTGTTGCTCACCTACCAATATACCCGGCCAGGGAAAAAGCTCCTCTTCATGGGCACGGAGCTCGCCCCCTATACGGAATGGAATCATGACTCGAGCCTTGACTGGCATCTCGCCAATGATCCGCTGCGCCGTTCCTTTGCCGCCTTCTTCGAGGACCTCGGCCGCCTCTACCGCGAGTCACCCGCCCTGTGGCGTTGCGATCCCGACCCGCTGGGCTTCACCTGGATCGACTGCTCCGACCGCGACAACTGCGTCATCTCCTACTGGCGCAGCGACGGCCAAAACGGCCTGATCATCGTCCTCAATCTCACGCCGATTCCCCGCGACAACTACCGCATCGGCGCGCCGATGCCGGGCCGCCACGTCGAGCGCCTGTGCAGCGATGACGCACGTTACGGCGGCAGTGAGGCGGAAACCCCGAAAGAGCTGTTCACCGATCCGGTTCCGTTCCACGGGTATTCTCAGTCCCTGGCGCTTCGGCTGCCGCCACTGGGCGCGGTCGTGCTCGAGCCGACGCCGTGAGTGGAGCCGACCGCCCGAACCTCCGTGCCCTCGCCGACTATGCCGGGATACTCCCGGAGTACAACGATACCCTGACCGGCCAGCCCCGTTACACCTCGGACCTCGCCTACGAGGCCGTGCTGAGCGCTATGGGGTACGATGCCTCCACTGACCGCGCCGCATCCCAGACTCTCCAGACACTTCGCCGCGCCCGCGACGTTCAGATTCTCCCTCCCACACGTGTCATTTCAGCCCGGCGTCCGGCAAGACATACGATGCTCGCCCAACTAGCGCCCGAACTTGTCCAGGCCGGCCACGCTCTCGAATGGCACCTAACCCTTCATACGGAAGGCGGGGGTACGCATACGGCGCAGGGCCGAGTCACCGACCCGACGGCTTCGCCTGTACGAGTTCCGTTGCCTCACAGCCTCGAATTCGGCTATCACCGCATCCTGCTCGAGCTGCGAGGGGCAACAGCCGATCTCTCGGCCGAACAGACGCTCATTGTGA
>DATIPL010000322.1:0-2736 GCA_035471965.1 Gammaproteobacteria bacterium | reverse complement strand
TGCGTGTTGGCCTGATCGGAAAGAATCGCGACCTCGTCTTCCGCAGGCACGTAGCCTAGGCTGAACCGAAGGGCGAAACGATCCATCTGGGCTTCCGGCAGAGGATAGGTGCCCTGGAACTCGATGGGATTCTGAGTCGCGATGACGAAGAAATGCTCGTCCAGGGGGCGGCGCACCCGATCCAGACTGACCTGGCCCTCGGCCATGGCCTCGAGTAGCGCTGACTGAGTCCGTGGAGAAGCGCGGTTGATCTCGTCTGCCAGAAGAATGTTGGTGAAAACGGGGCCGGGATGAAACTCGAAGGCCTGGGCCTTCTGGTTGTAAATGGAAACGCCGAGGATATCGGCAGGAAGCAGGTCCGGCGTGAACTGAATTCGCTGGAAGTCGGCGTCGATGGAGACGGCGAGTGCCTTGGCGAGGGTCGTTTTTCCGGTTCCGGGCACGTCTTCCAGCAGCACATGCCCCCCGGACGCGAAAGCGGCCAGCAGCCGCCTCACGGCGCCGGTCTGGCCGCGAATCACGCGCTCGATGTTGGCCGAGATGGCAGCGAAAATCGCCTCCGGCGACTGCTTTCCAATTTGCGGCTTCACTGCGGACATCTGAGTAAACGATCAATACGAGAGCGGATTCCCGACACACGGCATCCCTGAGAGCCCCCCACGCCTTATCGCCCCACTTTCCGGAACGGACGTCTCCCCACAGAAACTTAGCACCCGTATCCCCCTCACGCACGCGAGTTGCCCTGGTCCGCCCTTTCAGGACGACGGCATCCGGCACGGTTGCTAATATGCTCTTTATAATCGGAAAATCTCAGACAAGGTCGGATCCGAAACCTTTTTGGCCGCGGCCGTGCCCACCCGGCAGGTCCGACGGCCCGGATACCTCAATGCGCGACACCATCGTTGCCGGAATAAAGAGCATCAATGAATCCGGCGCCGCCGGCGGGGACGCGCGTTTCAGCGATCACGATCTGAACGCACCGCCGAAAACGCCCCGCAGCCTCCGCCAGGCGGCGGTGCTGGTTCCTCTGATCGAACGCCCGGCGGGGCTGAGCGTGTTGCTGACCCAGCGCACCGATCATCTGCACGACCACGCGGGTCAGATCAGTTTTCCAGGCGGACGCGTCGAGCCCCAGGACAAAGGTGTCGTTGACGCCGCGCTGCGGGAGACCGAGGAAGAGATCGGGCTTTCCGAGCAATTCATCGACGTGGTCGGATACCTCGACAATTACGAGACCGTGACGGGCTATCTCATCACTCCGGTGGTGGGTTTCGTCACGCCCGGCTTTTCATTGACTATTGACGACTTCGAGGTGGCCGACGCCTTCGAGGTCCCGCTGGAGTTTCTGCTCAACCCGGAAAACCATCAGATCCACATGCGCATGCGCCACGGCTCGAAGCGCAGGTACTACGTGTTCGAGTACCGAGACCGTTATATCTGGGGCGCCACCGCGGGCATGCTGATGAACCTCTATCGCCGCATCGCGGCGCTGTCCGAACCTCACCCCGGCGCCTGAAGGCAAATTGCCCTAAGTTGGTGCGACGCCATCTGGGCCTTGTTCCGCGGCAAGCGCGCCTTTAAGCTGGCTCCGATCCGACCGATGGCGGCGTAGCGTCGCAGCGGTGCTGTGCCGGGTCGACCGGAAAAGTCCTTAATCTCACCGTGCTTCCGAGGTATACGGAGAGAGCCAGAACAAGAACCTCAACGGGAGAAATCAAGCAGATGAAACGCAGAAAACTACTCAAAGGCGCGGCGGGTGCGGCCGCGGGGACGGCTGCGGCGAGCGTAGCGTTTCCCGCAATCGCGCAAGAGCGCATCGAAATCGTCATGGTCACCACATGGCCGCGGGATTTCCCCGGTCTCGGCACCGGCGCACAACGGGTCGCCAAACGCCTGTCAGATATGACAAACGGCCGTTTTCAGGTCCAGTACTTCGCCGGCGGCGAACGCGTAAAAGCCTTCGACTCCTTCGACGAGGTGGCCTCCGGCAACGCGCAGATGTACCACGCTGCGGATTACTACTGGAAAGGTAAGCACCCAGGCTGGGCGTATTACACCGCAGTGCCGTTCGGTCTCACCTACACCGAGTTCAACGCCTGGGTGCACTGGGGCGGCGGCCAGCAGCTCTGGGACGAGCTCGCCGCGGAATACGGTCTCAAATGCATCGCCTGCGGCAACACCGGGGTGCAGATGGGCGGCTGGTTCCGCAAGGAGATGCGCTCGCCCAACGACTTCAAAGGACTGAAGATGCGTATTCCGGGTCTCGGCGGCGACGTCATCGCCAAGCTGGGCGCCTCCCAGGTGTCGCTGCCGGGAAGCCAGATTTACGAGAACCTGGTCTCCGGCGCCATCGACGCCACCGAGTGGGTGGGGCCCTGGAACGACAGCTTCATGAAGTTCTACGAGGCCGCCAAATACTATTACTACCCGGGCTTCCACGAGCCGGGCTCGGCGTTGTCCCTGGGCATCAACAAGAAGTTCTGGGACGGGCTGTCGAAGTCGGATCAGCACATCATCGAAGCCGCCTCATTGATGGAAAACGACATCATGATGGCGGAGTTCAACGCCAAGAATGGCGAATCGCTGGCCAAGCTGCTGAAGGAGCAGGGCGTGCAGCTGCGTCGCTTCAACGACGACATCTATGACGCCTTCGGCGACGCGGCGGCGGAGGTCTTCGAAGAGGTGCGCGCCCACAGCGATCTGGCGAGGAGAATCCACGACAGTTTCGCCCGATCG
>DATIPL010000321.1:0-5072 GCA_035471965.1 Gammaproteobacteria bacterium | reverse complement strand
CTGAGCCCGCATGATCCTCACCTGTGGACCTTCTACCACATGCGCGGATTGACCCATTATCACCTCGGCCGGCTGGAGGAGGCGGAGAAGGATTTGTCGCGCTCGGTGCGCCTGCCGAACGTGACCTACTGGCCCTTTGCGACGTTCGCTTCTCTGCTGGGCAACCGGGGCAGGTTGGACCGGGCGGCGAAGATCGTTGCGGAGTTGCTGCGTCGCAAACCGGGATACGACACCGGGTATGCGCGATCGGATCTGGTGCTGCTGCAGCACGCGCCGCAGTGGAAGACGTTCACCGAGACCTACGTCGCCGGTCTCGTCAAGGCCGGGGTGCCTGGATGAGGCGGAGCGAAGGGATTCCTGAAAGCGAGAAAGGGGGCGCACTGGTTGCGCTTGACATCCAAAATCGAGGCGATGACATTTTCCTCTGTTCAGAGCGGGGTCAGGGGTTTCCGCCCCATTTAACTTGAGGAGGATAACCATGATGAAAGCGACAAGGCTTTTCGCCGTTTTCCTGCTCTCCCTGATGGCGGCCTCCGGGCAGGTATGGGCACAGCAGCCGAGAGGTGAGTATTACGGCCCACACATGATGTGGGAGAGTGGCTGGATGTTTTTCGGTCCGCTGATAATGGTTGCGTTCGTCGCGTTCATCGTGGCGGTCGTGATATTGCTGGTGCGCTGGCTCGGAGACCACCGCCCCGGTGCTCGCACACCGCCTGAAGGAAGATCGCTCGAAATCCTCAAGGAGCGCTTCGCCCGCGGCGAGATTGACAAAGAGGAATACGAAGAACGCCGGCGAACGCTTCGTGAATAGTCGCGCACGATGACCCGCGCGGGCGTCTCGTAGAATCGGGACCGACCGCCGGACGGCGGGCGCGATCCGGCATCAATCGGTTGGTCAACTCCGGAGCGATGACTGACCCCGCGGTCCCGCGGCAAGCCGAATTCGGCCTGGAAGCCCCGTGCCGGCATGAGAATCCGGCATCCAGGCGATGCGGGACGGAGAAACCCTCCGATCATCGGCTCAAAAAGCGCGCAGCGGGCGCGAATTCCTCGGGAATCGAGGCGAATCCGATTGTCAAGAGGCTCGCGGCTTGAATTGATCGGGCCCCGATACGACCATTTTCGCCATGGAAGAGAACACGGCGAGTTCCCGACGACAATCCCCCGCCGAGGAGATTGCCAACAGCCTGAGCCACGGTGTCGCTTTTCTCGCGGCGGTGGCGGCGTTACCGGTGCTGGTGGTCAACGCCGCGGGCGACGGCGGCCCCGCCGCGCTCGTCGGCGCGAGCGTGTTCGGCGCCGCCATGGTGCTTCTGTACCTCGTTTCGACGCTCTATCACGCCCTGCCCGCGGGCGCGGTCAAGCGCGTCTTCCTGCTCCTGGATCACGGCGCTATCTACCTGCTGATTGCCGGGACCTATACCCCTTTCGCTCTGGGCGTGCTGCGCGGCCCGTGGGGCTGGAGCCTTTTCGGCGTCATCTGGGGCCTGGCTTTTCTGGGCATCGTGTTCAAGGGAATTTTTGGAGCCCGGTACCCGGCGCTCTCGACCGCACTCTATCTTCTCATGGGCTGGCTGGCTCTGATCGCGGCGAAAGCGCTGTTGAACCAGGTCCCGCCCGCGGGACTGCTGTGGCTGCTGGCGGGAGGAATCGCCTACACGCTGGGCGTGATTTTCTTCGTCCTGGACGAGCGGGTGCGTTTCGCGCACTTTATCTGGCATCTGTTCGTCATCACCGGGACGGCGTGTCACTTCGCAGCGGTCCTGTGGTACGCGATCTAGGTCGAACCCGGGTCGACCTGGCCGCGCGATTCGGATCGGGGCGCGTGAGCAAGTCGGAGAAGAAAGGTCTCTGACCCGGTTCTTCGGGCCTCCTGTTATTGCCGTTTGCCGGGCGGGCCCAGGCCGTGACGGCGCAGACGGCGCACCACCGAGGCCTGGCTGATGCCGAGCCAGCGCGCCATTTCGTGAGTGCTGCGGCATTCCGCGCGGGCGCGCTCCAGAAGATGACGCTCGAGTTCGGCGATGGCCGCGCGCAAGCTGCCGTTGACGCGGGGAGAGGGTTCGCCGAAGCCCGGCGACGGGCCGGCCGACCTGGACAAAGCGTCAATGGCGTCGCGCAGATCGTCGATGACCGCGCCCTCGGCAGTGAAATAGAGCCGCTCGACCACGCTTTCCAGCTCCCGCACGTTACCCGGCCAGTCGTATCGCATCAGCCGGCGCTCGGCGCCGAGGGAAAACGACCGGCGCTCCCGGTGCTCGCGTTCGAGCCGACCGAGGCAGTGCCCGAGCAGCACCGGAATGTCGGCCCGGCGTTCGCGCAGCGCCGGAACGCGCACAGGGAAGGTATTGAGGCGGTAGTAAAGATCCAGCCGGAACTCGCCCCGTTCGATCATCTCGGGAAGATTGCGGTTGGTGGAAGCGACCAGACGGAAATCGACCACCCGATCCCGGGTCGCACCGACCCGGGCGACCCGCCTGTCCTGCAGCACCTTCAGCAGCTTGCTCTGTGCCGCCGGGGAGAGATCGCCGACCTCGTCTAGAAACAGCGTGCCCCCGTCGGCGCGCTCGACCATACCGGGCTTGCCCTCGCGCCGCGCACCGGTGAAGGCGCCCGGCTCGTGCCCGAATACTTCGGACTCGAACAAAGTGTCTGGGATCGCGCCGCAGTTCAGCTCGATGAACGGGCCGTCGGCGCGCCGGCTCTCACGGTGCAGAAGTTCGGCGAGCGCAGTCTTGCCGACTCCGGATTCGCCCAGCAGCAACACGGCTACGTCGGTGTCGGCGATACGCTGCACCAGCTCGCAGACACCCCGCATGGCCTCACTTCGAAACACCAGACCGTGGAGGGTTCGCGTTGCGGTCTCCTTCTCCATCCCCCTTCCCTTGGAGAGCCGGCGCAGGAGCCTGGCGCTGAGCTGTTCGTATTCCCGGTGGAGCACCTCGATGTCGGAAAGATCATACGAGGTGCTCACCACCCGGCAGAGCTCCCCCGAGTGGTCGAATACCGGAATTCCGGTTGCAATCACCCGGCGGCCTGTCAGGGTGGTCTGCAGCACGGTGTGCTGCTCATGATCGCGCAGCACCGGGATGGTGACCGAGGGAGAAAACACGCGGCGCTCTTCCAGCTCGTGGACGGTGCGCCCGACGAGGTCCTCCGGCGCGACGCCGTAGACGCGCAGGCAGCTGGGGCTCGCCTTCAGCACCCGCCCGGCGGCGTCGGCCAGCAGCACATTGTCGTGAGAGATGGCGAGAATCGCGTCGATTTCGAGCTCAGCGACGTCGGACATTGGAAGCCCTGCCCTCATGCGAATGGCGCGCCGCGCGACGTTTCCTTTTACTCCCCGCCCACATCTGATGCAAATGTGAATCGAACTATCACCGGGCGATTCACCGGCGAATCACATTCGCCCGGGGAAGACGACGATTCAATGACTTGGCGTTGGCAGGTTTCTTGCCTTTTTCCTCGATCAGGCGGAAAGTGTCGCTGCGGCGCCGATCGCTCCCACCGACCATCGGAGGGCACAACAATAACCCGTTACAACCAACCACTGGGCGGCAATCAGATGCCGCGCTTCGGCGGTCCCGGCACGATGATGCGCCTGCCGGGGCAGGACTCGGCGGAGGGCCTCGACGCCTGCTTCGTCGGCGTTCCTTTCGATATCGGCACCTCCAACCGGGCCGGCGCGCGGTTCGGACCGCGCCAGATCCGCGCGGAATCCGCGCTCATCAGGCCCTACAACATGGCCACCCGCGCCGCACCCTTCGACAGCCTGCAGGTGGCGGACATCGGCGACGTGGCCATCAACACCTTCAACCTGTCGAAGAGCATGGCGATCATCGAGCAGTTCTACGACGGGATCGCCGCCACCGGCTGTCGTCCGATGACGCTCGGCGGTGATCACACCATCGTGCTCCCCATACTGCGTGCGCTGAAAAAGGTCCATGGCCCCGTCGGCGTGGTGCACGTCGACGCCCATGCCGACATCAACGACACCATGTTCGGCGAGCCCATCGCCCACGGCACGCCGTTCAGGCGTCTGGTGGAAGAGGGACTGGTGGATGCGAAGCGCGTGGTGCAGATCGGGCTGCGCGCCACCGGCTACGCCGCGGACGACTTCGACTGGTCGCGGGAGCAGGGCTTTCGCGTGGTGCAGGCGGAGGAGTGCTGGTATCACTCGCTGGCACCGCTGATGGCGGAGGTGCGCGAGCAGGTGTCCGGAGGTCCCGTATACATCAGCTTCGATATCGACGGCGTGGATCCCGCGTTTGCACCGGGGACAGGGACGCCCGAGATTGGCGGGCTCACCGTGCCCCAGGTGCTGGAGATCCTGCGCGGGTGCCGCGGGCTCGAAATCGTCGGCTGCGATCTGGTGGAGGTCGCGCCGCCCTACGACCTCACGGGCAACACGGCGCTGCTGGCGGCAAACCTGCTCTACGAGATGCTCTGCGTGCTGCCGGGAGTCCGGTACCGCAACTGAATCGGTTTGAGTCGCGATCGGCGACGCCGCAACGTTGGACAGCGATTATGCATGAGCCCCGAACCGGAAAAGAAAATAGATGAGGGCACGACGTGAGCTGGAGTTTCGCGGATTCATTCGAGTCAATGGAATCTCCAGGCCGGCCGGAGCATTGTTGCCGTAGGGCGATTTATAAAGCATTCGCATGAAACATTTTTTCGGAGAGAGACCATGTCAAAAAAATCTAAAAGGACACACCGTCCAGTGACTTCGCGCCGCAGATTCCTCGGCGCAACCGCCGCGCTGACCGGGACCGCGGTGCTCGGTTTTCCGGCGATACGCGTGCGCGCCGCCCAGTCCCTGAAGGTCGGAACGTACGGCGGCTACTTCAAGGATTCATTCGACAAGCACATTTACCCCGACTTCACCAAGGAAACCGGCATCGAGATCGAGTCCATCGCCGAGCCCACGGGCGAGGCGTGGCTGGTGCAGCTCTCGACCGCCGCGCGCGCCGGCGTTGCGCCGGCCGACGTTTCCATGATGGCGCAGACGACGCGCCTCAAGGGCGAGAACACCCGGCTGTGGGCGCCGCTCGAGGAGAACCGCCTGCCCC
>DATIPL010000320.1:0-4031 GCA_035471965.1 Gammaproteobacteria bacterium | reverse complement strand
TCCTCGTCGCCCCGGGCGTTGGCTACCGGCACGATCTTGCCGTCCTTGTCGGCGATGATGGGCCTCAGGCCCAGCAGCCCGCCTATAAGGGATTTTGCCGCACCGATCCGTCCTCCGCGACGCAGGAACTCGAGCGTCGCCAGGGAAATCACCAGCCCCGAGTCCTCCCGCCAGCGTCCCAGCCAGCTCAGAATTTCTGCGACCTCAGCGCCCCGGGACGCCAGCCGGGCAGCGTTGAGCGTCATCATGCCCAGTCCCAGGCTCGCACTTCGACTGTCGAACACCTCCACCCGGGGATGGGGCGCAAGCGCCGCGCCGCTCTGGGCCGAGGTGTACGTGCCCGACACGCCGCGGCTGACGGTGACGATAATCGCCGGGCGGTCACTGCGGATGCGGTCCAGCGCTTCGACGAAGGCTCTGGGCGGCGGCTGGCTTGTCGTCGGATGGTGGGGATCGGACCGAAGCAGTCGATAGAACTCGTCGGTGGAAAGGTCCACCTGATCGCGATACACGCGATCGCCGAAAAGCACCTGCAGCGGCGCCATTTCGATGCCGTGCTCCCGTCGAACGGGCTCGGGCAGGTCGGCGGTGGAATCACACAGTATCGCAACCGTATCCGGCTGCGCTTCGAGAGCAACAACAGGTCGCTGGCGTTCTTCGCCTCGCTCGTCACGCTGACGCAACATGTCGTCGACTTTCTGTTCCTCGATGCTGCCCTGACGGGCGGCAACCCTGAGCACTTCATCCGGGTGATTGGTGTGCAGGTGAAGCTTGAACAGATTGCCGGTCGTGGCCACCAGCAACGAGCTCCCCAGCGGGCGAAACAACGTCTTCAGCCGTTCGGATTCGAACCTTTTGCCGCGCACTACGACCTCGGTGCAATAGCGTTCGCTCAAATCAGAGGTGTCGTGCTCGAACGCCACCTGCTCCACCGCCTCGCGCAGATCCGCATCGGAAGGTCGTGGTAACGGTTCACCGCGCACCGCACGCAGCGCGCCTTCGAGAAAGTTGACGTAGCCCTGCGCTCCGGCGTCCACCACGTTGGCCTCGCGCAGCACCGCAAGCTGATCCGGCGTGCGCGCCAACGCGATCGCGGCGGCGTCGAACAGCGACTCCATCAGTTCTCCAAGATGGACCCGCTCGGCCGCGGCTTTTTCCAGTGCCGCATCACCAACCGAACGCATCACGGTGACAATGGTGCCTTCCACCGGATTCTCCACAGCAGAGTACACGCTGTCCGACGCCGCCTTGAGCGCCGGCGCAACGTCCGATGCGCTGAGCCGCGGCTCCTCGGAAAATGAACTCGCCAGCCCGAGAAACCAGTGAGCCATGATGACGCCGCTGTTGCCCTTGGCGCCGAGAATGCTTGCTTCCGCCGCAAGCCTCGAGACCTCACCGAGGTGCGGCTCGTCCACCGCCCGCACCGCCGACGCGGTGGCGGAAAGCGACAGCGCCATATTCGTTCCCGTGTCCCCGTCCGGCACCGGAAACACGTTGATCCGGTTGATCTGCTCCCGGGTATGCCGCACCCAGTCCGCACCGGCGACGATGGCCTGACGGAAATTCCTTCCGTCAAGAAATTGGATAGGCACCACTGATTTGGATTTTGCCCGCTCGAGACCGGCTCACAGCATAGGGACGCCGTCTCCAAGCGTCCAGATTTGAAATCGAGGCGGGTCGCTTGATGCCTGCCGGGCGCTGATGCGGCGGCGACCCCGCTCAGTGGAAGGCCACGTTCTTGCACCCCTTGTGCTTGACGGCTTCGTTGCAGGCCAAAAGAGATGTGCGGTCATCGAATGAACCGCAGCCGATGCGTGTCACCGCCCGAGCGCGCTTCGCCGCAGAATCGAAGCGAAGGTGAGCGCACCAGCGATGACGACCTGCCAAAAAAAACGCCCCGGGGAGGGGCGTAAAGTCTCTTAGAGGAACATCCCTGTTCGTTGGGCGGATGCGGGAACGTCCGTGTCCCAGCGGAGGTAGGTCGGTCAGGAGTTCAAGCCGCGTTCCCGCTGCAAAACCTTGCGCCGCAGAAAAGTGCCGCGGGAAGAGAGATCAATGAGGCTGAGAGTGGAATTCCCGTCCCACTCGATGATCAGATGGGCGCGGGAAACGTGGCCGAAGTTCGCATCGATGGGCACGTCGCTTTCAGGATGCCGTCCGATCATGTTGCGGCCGGGCCGCAGGAAATACATGACGCCGTTCTGGTCCACAAGGCACGGCGGGCGGGCGCCGACCAGTCGAAACAGGTGATTGGCGAGCTTGAGCTCGATCTTTTCACCTTCTTCGTAATCCAGCTGCACGTTCTCGCCCATGTTAAGGCGAACGAACTCTTCCGGATTCAGGACTTCCAGCTCCGAATGAGTTGCATCCGCCGCCGGGGGATAGAGCGTTTGCGTCTCGTATCCGTCCGTCTCTTCGAGTCCCTGCTTTCGCATCAGGATGAAGTCCAGCAGACGCTTCCTGAAGCTCAAATACTGCAGGTACTTGATCAGGACCGCGCGCTGGTATTCGCCGCAGTCGCTCTCCTGGCTGCGAATGGTGGAAAAAATGGTGCGCCAGTCATGGTCTCGGGAGATCGCCTTCAGGTCCAGGGAGCGGAGAAAATCGTCCGCCTTGTCAGGCTGCTCGATGGCGTCGACCACCGCCTCTGCGAAGCGCTTCAGGATGCGCGATACGATTTCTGCTTCGCGTCTTATCTTGTCCGGCTCCCAGGCGAAGAATTCCGGCAGCCGTTCCGACGGCACCTTGGTGCGTTCCGCGAGGTTGGACTCGAACTGATCCAGTGCGCCGTGGTCATGGAGCTCGCTGTGGGGCTGTCTTTCTTCGAGCGCGGGCATGGTATTCGCGATGGTCACCTTGAGAGCCTGAGTTGTCTTTTTGCTGCCACACACCGCAACCGACCGGCGACTCGTTGACGCCAGACGCTGCGGAGCGGGCATTTCACGGGTCGGGTGCCGGGAATTCTGGCGATCGTTTTCAATACAAGATGCGTGCCATTGAAACCGCTTTCCGGACTGAGCGGGACATTCGCGCCTGGATTCATCGATTTACTCCGCTCAGTGCATGTCGAATCTCAACCAGGGAAACGGCCTCCCGCGTCAACGTCGTTGACGGGCATTTCAGAGCAAGCCATCCGGGATCCCTTCAACAAAGCCGAAAAGTCGCTGTCAACAGCGTTTACCCTGGGTGGAAACGGCTGCTAACGATATTTCCGTTTTCGGGGCTTTATCCGCTCGGCCCCGATCTCTTCAGCGGCGCCCGTCGTACCAGAGCGTGCAAAGATCGGGATCGCGGAAGAAGCGCCTGGGATGGCGCAGCATGCGCAGTCCAACCATGAAAATTTCCTTCTGGCTGTAAAGCCGGCCCTTTCGACCGGAGGTGCGCAGCGGATGACGGTTCAAGATCACCATCCGCCGGCCGCGCCAGCGCGCGTAGCGTTTGAGTCGGCGACTGAAGCTGATTTCTTCGCCCGCGAACAAGCTGTCGTCGAAACCATTGACTGCCTCGAACGCCTCCCGGGTGCAGAAGATGAATGAGCCCGCCGCCCAGGACAGCGACCATGAAACGCGATTCCACAGCCATACGCCCAGGTGCAGCAGCGGCGGCAGATTCTGCATCTGCATCAAGGTGCCGCCTCCAACGGTGTCCGGGTCGTTTATCGCCTCGATGAGATCCCGAATCAGTGCGCCGTTCGGCCATGAGTCGGCGTCCACGAACACAAGCCACTGTCCGCGGGTGACGAACCCGCCCCGGTTCCTGGCCCTGGCAATCTGTCGAATCGGCTCGTACACCACGCGCGCGCCGAGCTTTGCCGCCCGCGCGGCGGTATCGTCGCAGCTGTGGTTGTCCACCACCACCAGCTCGTAATCGGATTTGGCCACGCCGGCGCATTCGAAGGCTGCGGCGATGCTCTTGACACAGCCTTCGATCAGTTTGGATTCGTTGTAGGCGGGAACGACGACCGAAAGCCGCGGCCCCGACGGTCGCGGCGTAGAGGTCGGGTGCTGAGTCATGGAATCAGACGAGGCCCG
>DATIPL010000319.1:0-2158 GCA_035471965.1 Gammaproteobacteria bacterium | reverse complement strand
GGGGCGTTATCAGCGATACGCTGATGCGGGGCGGGCGCAAGACCATTACCGTTTCCATCTGCGCCGCTGCCGCCGCCTTCCTCTGTGCCATGACGCTCATCGGGCCGGCCTACGGCGTGATGCTGGGTATCGGGCTTGCGCTGCTGCTGGGGATCACGGTGGCTTCCTATGCTTCGATTGCGCACACCCTGGCGGTGGAATCGGTGCCGCCACACCAGGCGGGCTCGGCGATGGGATACAGCCTCACCGGCACTTCGCTGGGAGGCGTCATCGGTCCTGCGCTGTTCGGCGCGGTGGTGGACTTGAGCGGCGATTTCGCCGACGGCTGGCTGCTCACCGGTGCACTCATGGGCGCGGGCACGCTTCTGGTGGCATTCTGGTTCAAGGAGCGGGGAGTGGAGGAGACGCGGAAGGAAACCCCCGCTTGACCGTCGCGCCCGCTCTACTTTCGGATCTCCGGGCTCGGTGGATAGACCGAGTAAGTACCCTTGTCGATATCGAACTTGATTCGTTCGGGGAGGTGCTCGACGCTTCTTCCGTACATGTGAAAGTTCCGCGTCGGCACGTCGCTCACCACGTGGATGCTGTGGATGTCGTCCGGCAGAAAGCAGATCCCGGTGCCCCTCTTGACGACGAACTTCTCGCGCACCGCTACCTCGCCTTTGCCGGGCACCGATCCGTCGTCGAGACGGTCGTAAACCCGATTCTCTTCCTCCCCGTCGATGCCGACGATGACCGCCCAGGTGGTGTGGTTGTGGGGCGGAGAAGATCGTCCGGGAAGCCCGGTGGAGAGATAGAGAGCGAAGCGATGGTCGTTTTCCTCGGAGAGCAGATAAAGCAGTGGCTCCCCGGTGGCCGACGGAAAATACTTCTCGGAGAAAAGCTCCCGTTTCGCAGCGAGCTCGAGCAGCACTTCCTTGACGGAGGTCAGCGATTCGCGCGATACACCCCGGTGCGCCTCGATTTCCCGGATCTCGGCGACGGCCTCGCTGACGGCGGCTTTACGCCGCTCGGCGATGGATTCTTCCGCGCTCATGAAAGCGACTCCCGAACTGAGGCTGGAGCCAGGATGTTATCAGGATCTGCGCATGCGGCACGAGGACCGCAGAGTTCCAGTCATTCATCAGAGATCGCGACGTGAACCCGGCTCCGGTGCCGCGGGGAGTCATTCAGTCGGCATTTCTCGGATGCCTTTACATGCTCGCGTCCACGGTGTTCTTTGCGAGCATGCACGCCTGCGTTCGTTTCATTTCGGCCGAAATCCATCCCTTCGAGGTGACCTTCTTCCGCAATTTGTTCGGCTTCGTTGCCCTCGTCCCCTGGCTGGTGATCCAGGGCCTCGAGCCTTTGCGCACCCGGCGCATCGGGCTGCACTTCGCGCGCGCCGGCACCAATGTCGTCGCCATGCTCATGTTTTTCATGGCCTTGAGCATGACGCCCATGGTTCAGGTTCAGGCGCTGGCTTTCACCGCGCCTCTGTTCACCACGGTGCTTGCCGCGCTGCTTCTGAAAGAGGCGGTGAGAATCCGCCGCTGGATGGCGACGCTGGCGGGATTCATCGGTGCCCTGATCATCATCCGCCCGGGGTTTCAGCCCATTGACGCGGGCGCGCTGTTGACCCTGGCTTCGGCGGCGGTATGGGCGGTCACCATGATCATCATCAAGCAGCTCTCGCGCACCGACTCCGCCTTCACCATCACCGCCTACATGGTGATCCTGATGACCCCGATGTCGCTGATTGCGGCGGTTCCCGTTTGGGCGTGGCCGAACGGGACGCAGCTCGGCTGGCTGGCCGCTTGCGGCATTACCGGAACCGTGGCCCAGTTCCTTATGGCACACGCGTTCCGTCTGGCCGACACCTCGGTAGTGCTGCCGCTGGATTTCATGAAGGTGGTCTGGGGCGCGTTCATCGCCTGGCTCTGGTTCAGCGAGGTAGTGGGGATCTGGACCTGGATCGGCGCCCTGATCATCTTCACCGGCGCCACCTACATTGTGTTTCGGGAACGGCGGCTGGAGCGGGAGAAAGGCGGCTCGTGATACGGCCTTCGCGGTGGGTCGATAAACGAAGCGAACAGCTTTATCCTCCCGACTGGCGCAATACGCTTCGCTATTGTGCCCTACGAGGGGCCGGTTACGCGGCCCGTTCTTGCCAGCACCG
>DATIPL010000318.1:0-4139 GCA_035471965.1 Gammaproteobacteria bacterium | reverse complement strand
GTGGCGCTCGTCGGGCTGGAACGCAGAGTGATCAACGTCGTTTCGTTTTACCTCGGTCATCGATGTTTACTCCAGATTCAAAACCCGTATCCATGCCCGGATTCTGACACCGGACTTCGTAGCATCAACTTCACATTCTGTACTGGGGTATTGCATTTTCGGGAGGTATCATTCGCACATGCGCGGCTATGGACAGTTTTGCCCGGTTGCCAAAGCGTCGGAAATTCTTGCCGAACGATGGACCCCGCTCGTCCTGCGCGAGCTGCTCTGCGGCAGCCGGCATTTCAACGATTTGAGGCGTGGAGTGCCGCTCATGTCTCCGTCGCTGCTCTCCAAGCGACTCAAAGAGCTGGAGGGCGCCGGAATCATCGACCGACTCGAGGCCGATAACGGGCAGACCGAATACCGGCTCACTCCGGCGGGCCGGGAGCTGAGACCCATCATCATGCAGCTCGGAGAATGGGGCCTGCGCTGGGTTCGTCAGCGCTTTGGAAACAATGATCTGGATCCCGCGGTGCTCATGTGGGATCTCAGGCGCCGCGCGCATCCAGAGGCGTTTCCACCGGGACTCACGGTCGTCAAGTTCGAAATCTCCGACGTTCCCGCCGGGAAGCGCGACTGGTGGGTTCTGAGCGGACCGGAAGGCGTGGACGTATGCATCAGCGACCCTGGATTCGAACCCAGCCTGTACGTCGCCGCGCCGATGGCTATGCTCGCCCGGGTGTGGCTGGGCGACTGCTCTCTTACAAAGGCGGTTGAATCCGGAAATCTGCGCTTAACCGGCGCCGCTCAGCTCAAGCGTCGATTACGCGCCTGGCTGGGACTGAGCGTTTTTGCGTCCACGCCGCGGCCTCGTGTTTGAGGACACCGCGTTGCTGCAGATCGGGGAGAAACCGAATGGAGAAATGGAATCACAAGTCCGGCGCTGATATTTCATAGTTATCAAGCCGGCGGCGGGTCGTAGTCTTCGCGTCTTATTCTGTCACTCTCCGGGTAGATGTGAATTGCCGGGACCTTACCTTTGCGCAAATCGTTCTGGATCCGTTCCCAATAGTCCGTCGTCAGCAGATCGCCGTGCCTTGCCATGAAAAGCCGGCGAAGCTCGCGGTCGAAAATTCTGAGTCCGACCAGGATCTCTTCCGGAAGAAACACGACACCATCCTCGAATACCCAGTCGGGAACGTCTTCCTCTCCATCGATCCGATCTTCATTGGTTCGGATCTTCACGTCCAGGAAATCCTCCAGAGCATCATAGTCGTACAGGTGCACCTTCAGATACCTGCTCACTCCGTAATTTCTCGCGTCAAGATCCTTATTGAAGATGTTCGCCGCCGCGTTATTCTTGATGCAATAACCCAGATTGATCATGGCCCTTTCGGCGTCGGCTTCCGACGCCGTTTCCAGAAAGACCGGCAAAGGAGTTTGACGACGCTGCACGATAAGGTGTTTGAATATAACGTCTTCACCGCGCAGAAAGACGCTCAGACTTGCCTCATCAAGCAGCTCTTCCAGCAAAGCCGTGTCGAACCAGCTCCTGTCCAGCTTCAGGTTGTAGTAGATGATATTGTCGAGCATGCTGCCGGTTCGGTTGATTTCGTGCACCCGACCATACTTCTTCAATACGGATTCAATGCCGTGAAACTTCCCCCATTTGTAACCTTCCGTGGGCTTGTCCCGTATGACCTTGAGATTGTATGCGGACGACAGAAACGCGAATCCGATCGCAACCGTGCCACGTGAGCCGACAGACGTCTGAAAAACCTCGCCGCTCGAATCCCGTTCCTCCTTCAGGTCATTCATCACGGCGCCCTTGCCCACATGATTGAAACCAATGGTGGAATAATGCAGGCCGATGGGCCGTTTGGGCATTATGCTGTGAAGGAAAGCAGCAAGCTCGTGATAGTAGGTATTGGTGACGTGGAAATTGGCTAAAGTCGAGCTGAAGATATTGTGCACGGCGGGCTCCTCCATGAGAACCGCATCCACGTAGATTCCCCGTTGGTCGTTGAGCAAAGCAATGACCAACGGCATGATCTCTCCGCCTTCTCGCACTATGCGTCCCACCACATAACAGCCGCGGTTGCGGAAGAAGCCGGCGTCGATCATCTCTATGATGCCAAAATTTCCGCTCGCGTTGCCTTCGCGGGTAAGCGCATGGTTGATTCGTTCGGCGACCAGCCGCGCGTCCTCCTCGAGATCGCGGTAGGGCGCCTCGAATCGGGGCACCTCCAGAATTTTCGCAACTGTCCCGGCGGCAACCAGGTTGGATCCCGGAAATTTTCTAACCATCTCGTCGGGAAACTTCTCTCTCAATCCGCCGGAGTCCCCGAAGGCATACTCCACCGGCTTCCACTCGCCCTGATAGACGCGCCGGCGCACGGAGCGAAAGAAAGCGAAAGCCAGATCCGACGAGTAGCGGCCTTCGATCATCGGCAGAAAGCGCGACTGGATCCGCTCCCACAGGGCTTCGTCTGAAGCCACCTTCGGATAGACGGCCATGAGCTTCGGACCCATGGTATTGATGCACTCGCTGTACATGGAGAGCCGGCGCTTGCTGAGCTGGATCGACCTCGGCGGGTCGCGGCGTTCGAACGCTTCCTTGGCCAGCCACGGAATATTGCGTGATTCCGTGTAGTAGTCGTCGAATTGATCGAGAATCCAGCGTGCGGCGAGTTCGATCCTCTCGTCTTCGCTGCGGGCGTTGGCGATGTGATCAGCGTGGTCTGCATCGTCGAGTGATGCGTTCACAGCGGGCGGCGAAATCGGTGGCGTCACAGAGTGTCCTTGAATACGGCGAAGAATCAGCAGACTCGATCCAATTTTACGAGGAACGGGGATATCCGCCACGGCCATCCGTCAGGCGGATTGCGCACTTGGGCAAATGTCCCAGCCCGGCGCCGATGGTCGCGCTGTCACGCGACTTGACCGGAAACGACCGAATTTCCGCGAACGAGCTCATGCACGATGCGCATTTTCTCGACCACCGGCGGCACCAGAATCTTAGGGTAGAAATCCAGCAAGCCCATGGTGCGGTTCATCTCGTTCATGGCGACGCTGATTCTTCGTTTCATGTCGACCATCTCGTCCAGTCCCGCCGTGCGTACATTCGGCACTGGACCGAAACCTAAATTGCTGGCGGTGTCCAGCACGTCCGCCATCTCCAGGTAGGCAGCGAACGTTTCGGCAAAGTCTTCCCATGGATGCATGGTGGCGTAAGCGCTGATGAAATTCTGCTGCCAGCCGACGGGAGCGCCCTCCCGATAGTGTCGATCCAGGGCGTCGGCGTAGGCTGGATTCCGGTGGTCACCGAAAGCCCGCACTGAGTCGGCCTCCCGTTTTCCCTTGACCAGCAGATCCCAGTAGTAGTGGCCGATTTCGTGGCGAAAATGACCAATCAAAGTCCGGTGCGCTTCGTCCAGCTCAACGCGGATGGACTCACGCTCGGCCGGGTCCGCTTCACGGATATTTATCGTGATTTTTCCATCGGCGTGTCCCGTGTAGACGCGTTCCTCCTTCCCCATGGCGCGCCAGAACTCGTTGGAAGGAATGCTGTCGGCCTTGAAGTCAAACGCCAGCGGCGGGTCGAAACCGGACGCAGCGGTGCCGTGGGGCAACCCCAGCAGGTCCAGAGTGTAGAAGAGCCTTCGCTTTGCCGATTCGAGGCGCGCCCATTTCACCCGATTGCCCTCCACGGTCAGGTCCGGGATGGTGTCGTTGTACACGCAGCAATCGCAAAGCACAGCGGGATCCGGCGGGAAATCGTTCAAGGGAACGCAGCGATTACAGACGTTTTCAACGGCATAGTTATGGCATTTGGCGAGCCTGGCGGCGCAGTCGGTATTGCCGCAGCGATACACGCCGTCACTCTCATGCCGCAGGGCAATGAGACTGCGACACACCGGGCACCAGCCGACCTCCTGACCGCAGGAAAGACACTGACTGTTCTCGAAGAACAGCGTGCTTCCGCAGATACAGCTGAATGTCTTCATTCCAATTCCGGGCGCCGGAGAATGGAAATTTTCAAGCCGACCTTCTCCCCGAAGCTCCGAACACCTTACTTTACTACCCCGCAGGCCATGCGCGCACCGCCACCCCCCAGGGCTTTCGGCTGATCTGAATAATTATCCCCGCTCGCGTGA
>DATIPL010000317.1:0-3956 GCA_035471965.1 Gammaproteobacteria bacterium | reverse complement strand
CGGGTTCTTGGACGGTGCCGAGCTGGTCATTCACAATGCGCCCTTCGATGTGGGGTTCATAAATTATGAGCTTTCTCTCGCAGGGGCGAGGTACCGCCGCATTGAGGACCACTGCGGTATCGTAGATACGCTGGCGCTTGCCCGGGAGCTGCACCCGGGTCAGAAAAACAGCCTGGATGCGTTGTGCAAGCGCTACCAGGTGGACAATTCCCAGCGGGAGCTTCACGGCGCGCTGCTGGATGCGCAGATCCTGGCGGACGTCTACCTGGCCATGACCGGGGGCCAGGCCACGCTGGATCTCGCCTCGAAGCCCGCGGGGCCACACCTGGAAGCGGCTGCGAGAGCCACCCTGGGCGCAGGGCGTCGGCTCAAGGTGGTCCGCGCCAGCGCCGCAGAATGCGCCGCCCACGAGCGCATGCTGGACGGCATCGAAGCCCGGCGTGGCGCGCCCTGTGTTTGGCGGCAGACGCCGGAGCCGGAGGCCGGGTGAGGCGACCGAGCCGTCAATTCAACGGCTTAAGGCGGAGTCCCGGGTTAATGGCAATTCGCCGAAAAGATCGTAAAATCCTGAAAACTTAGGTGTTTGAAGGTTCAGGCCCCTGAGACTGCCGAGTGCTCAGGGCGCCACATTATTAAATGGGGAGGCAGGCATGAATCCACTGGACAGCATCACTGGCACCATCATCTCCGGCATCGTGCTGGCGCTGATACTCACCGTCATCGTCAAGGCGATCGCTGGCATTTGAGGCTTGCGGGCGAAGCAGCGGACTTCGTAGCGACGTTTCGAAATATATGAAGGAGTAGGTTTGATGGAAATTGCGAGCACTGTTCGATGGCTGCATTTGCTGGCCGGAATTACGTGGATTGGCCTTCTGTATTACTTCAATTTTGTTCAGGTGCCTGCCATGGCGAAAGCCACCGCGGATAAGGACGGTCCGGGCCCGGCGGCAATTGGAAAATACGTCGCCCCGCTGGCACTGCTGTGGTTTCGCTGGGCTGCGCTGGTCACCTGGCTCTCCGGTGCGGCTTATTTGATGGGAAACGGTCAGTTTTTGAATGCATTCATTCTCGGTATCGGCCAAAACAACGCCTACGCCACCACTATCGGTATGGGCGCCTGGCTCGGAACCATCATGCTGTTCAATGTATGGGTGCTCATCTGGCCCAACCAAAAGAAAGTTCTGGGAATCGTACCGGCCAGCGACGAAGAGAAGAACCGCGCCAAGCGAGTGGCATTTCTCGCCTCACGCAGCAACACGCTGATGTCCGTTCCCATGCTCCTTTTCATGGGAAGCGCCTCGCATGGTTTGATGTTCTGAAGCCGTATCCATGGTGCAATCTTAAGACCCGGCCGATGGCCGGGTCTTGTCGTTTTTCCGCTCGTGGGCGCGTCGTGGTGCGCGGACTTGCGGCGGGAAGCGGAAGCCTTATCCAATTCAGGGTGATTCAATGTCCCTGATGCCCACCTACAACAGGCTTCCCGTGACCTTCGTGAAGGGAGAAGGCGCGTGGTTGTGGGACAGCGGGGGTAATCGCTATCTGGACGCCCTGGCCGGAATCGCCGTATGCGGTTTGGGCCACGCTCACCCCGCCGTGACCGCCGCAATCAGCACTCAGGCCGGCGCGCTTGTGCATACCTCGAACCTTTACGGCATTGAGAAGCAACAGTTGCTGGCCGATGCGCTGGTTTCGATATCCGGGATGGATACGGTATTTTTCTGCAATTCCGGCGCCGAAGCCAATGAGGCCGCGATAAAAATCGCGCGCGCACACGGCCACTCAAAGGGGATCGAGAGAGCAGGGATCGTTGTTGCCGATCACAGCTTTCACGGCCGCACCTTGGCCACCCTGAGCGCAACGGGGAACGCCAGGGTACATGCCGGATTCGAGCCTCTGGTCGAGGGGTTCGTGCGCGTCCCCTACGACGATATTGCGGCGATAGAGCGCGCCGCGGAAGAACACCCCGAAGTGGTGGCGGTACTGGTGGAGCCGATTCAGGGCGAAGGCGGCATCGTGGTGCCCGGGGCAGATTATTTTCCCGCGCTGAGGGCCTTGTGTGATCGCCGCGGGCTGCTGCTGATGCTGGACGAGGTTCAAACCGGCATGGGTCGCACCGGTGCCTGGCTTGCACACCAGCATTACGGCATCGCGGCGGAAGTCATTACCCTGGCAAAGGCCCTCGGCAACGGAGTGCCCATCGGCGCGTGCCTGGCCCGTTCCGACGCCGCTGCAGCGCTCGAGCCGGGGAGTCACGGCTCCACCTTCGGCGGCAACCCGCTGGCCTGCGCGGCGGGCCTGGCGGTTGTGGATACAATCCGACGCGAGAAGCTCGTCGAGCGCGCCGCGGACGCGGGCGCCCGGCTTGCGTCGTCTCTCCGGCGCGCCCTGGCCGGACAGAACTGTGTTGTCGAAATCCGTGGTCGCGGGCTGATGCTCGGGATTGCGCTCAATCGACCCTGCGGGGAGCTCGTGAGGATGGCGCTGGAGCGGGGCTTGCTCATCAATGTCACTGCGGATCGCGTGGTGAGGCTGCTGCCGCCGCTGATAATCTCGAATCGGCAGATCGACGAGATCGCCGATACGCTCGGCAGGCTGATCAAGACCTGGAACGCCGGCGGCGCGTCCGCGAGGTGAACACGGCAATGCTCCGACACTTTCTCTCGCTCACGGATCTGAGGTCGGAAGAACTCGACCAGATTCTGCGGCGCGCGATCGAGATCAAGACGCTTCGTCGGCAGGGCCAGCCCTGCGAAAGCCTCAAAGGCAAGGTCCTCGGGCTGGTGTTCGAAAAATCTTCCACCCGCACCCGGGTTTCGTTCGAGTCGGGGATCTTCCAGCTCGGCGGTGCGGCGATATTCCTGTCCCCGAGGGATACCCAGCTGGGTCGTGGCGAACCCATTGAAGACACTGCCCGGGTGCTTTCCCGAATGGTGGATATCATCGCGGTGCGAACCTTTGGTCACGAGATCCTGGAACGATTCGCACAACATTCAACCGTTCCCGTAATCAACGCACTCAGCGATAAATATCATCCCTGTCAGGTGCTTGCCGACGTTCAGACTTTCATCGAGCAGCGCGGGGACATATGCGGCGCACAAGTTGCCTGGATCGGAGACGGCAACAATATGTGCAACTCCTTCATCAACGCGGCTCGCCTGCTTCGCTTCGATTTGCGCGTCGCGTGCCCCCGGGGATACGAGCCTGACGAAGAGCTGGCAAAGCTGGCGGGCGATCGGCTGAGCGTGGTTCACGACCCCGGAGCGGCGGTCGATGGCGCCGACCTCGTGGTCACCGACGTATGGGCGAGCATGGGTCAGGAAACGGAACAGCGCGCCCGAAAGGCGGCCTTCGAAGGATTTCAGGTCAATTCGGCTTTGATGTCCCGCGCCAAGGCCGACGCTCTGGTGATGCACTGCCTGCCGGCTCACCGCGGCGAGGAGATCGCCGCCGATGTAATCGATGGGCCCAACAGCGTCGTTTGGGATGAGGCGGAGAACCGACTCCACGCGCAGAAAGCTCTGATGGAGTTTTTGCTCTCGATCTGAAGAGTCGACCGCCGCCTATGGGTGCTTTACTGGAGCTGAGAAACGTTGACGTGAGTTACGGAAAGAAAACCGTGCTCCATGGCGTTTCTCTGCACGTCAATCGAGGTAATTTTGCCTGTCTTCTGGGACCGAGCGGCTGCGGTAAGACGACAGCGCTGCGCGCCATTGCCGGATTTGAAGGCGTCGACCGGGGCGAGATTCGTTTGCGCGGAGACGCCGTATCGCGCCCGGGATACAACATACCCCCCGAAAAAAGAAACGTGGGCATGGTGTTTCAGGAAGACGCGCTGTTTCCGCACCTTACGGTGGAGGGCAACATCGCCTTCGGACTGAATAAACGCGAGCGCCGGCAGCGTTTCGGCATGGTCGAGGAGATGCTGGACGTCGTCGGACTCAAGGGCTTGGGAGATC
>DATIPL010000316.1:0-6411 GCA_035471965.1 Gammaproteobacteria bacterium | reverse complement strand
GTCCTGCCAGTCGTCTGCGTCCGGGGGCGCATCTTTTTTCTCCGACAGCACCGGCCATTCGCGCGAAAGCTCCGCGTTCAAGGCCAGGAACTCCTGCTGGTCCTCCGGCAGGTCGTCTTCCGAGACGATGGCTTCCACCGGGCATTCGGGTTCGCACAGAGTGCAGTCGATGCACTCGTCGGGGTCGATGACGAGAAAGTTCGGGCCCTCATGAAAGCAGTCCACCGGGCAGACTTCGACGCAGTCGGTGTACTTGCACTTGATGCAGCTCTCGGTAACGACAAAGGTCATCGGCGAACTTCCCGGCTTGGAAAAGAACGCCGTATGTTAAACGTGTTGGGTCCGCCTTTCGAGCCCGCGAAGGATTGAGACCTTCAATGTCATTCGCCGCCCAGCGACTCGATAATCCCTTGCGGTACCTCGGTTCCGGGGTAAAGCCGGCGGAACTCCGCCAGGGTCTTCCGCGCGGCCTCGAGCTCGCCGCGGTCAATCAGGCTCTCGATGCGCGCAATCCATGCGGCTGCGTCGGAGACCGCTTCTGACCTGGCGCTGCCCGCCAGCCCTTCCTCTCCCTCCGCCTTCATTCCTCTGAGCTCGGAGGAGGGTATGCCTACCGAGTCCGCGCCCGAATCAGCATCCGGCCGGTCAGCGGCTGCCGGCGCCGACCGCTGAGCTTCTTTCGGCAACAGGGACTTCGGTTCCAGGTCCGTCGACAGCGGGGAATCCTCCGGCGACGGCGCCGTGGAAGGCATCCCATCGGATTCCAGGACTTCCGGCGGAGCCGGCGCGTAGAGCATCGCCGGAGCTTGCTTGGACTCGCGCTGCCGCATTTCCCCCGTCCCGGTCGGTTCCGCCTCCGGCGCTGCGGTGTCTTCGAAGCGGTCCCGCTGGCGCTCGTGACCCGGCCGGCCCTGCGGCAGCAGCACCGCCACGCTCACCGCCAGCACCACCGCCGCGGTCAGCGATGCCGGAACCATCCAGCTGCCCGAGAACGGACTCCGCGCCGGCTTTGTTCCGGAGCCGCCGCCTTCGCGGCGTGCTTGCGCCAGAACCTGTGCGTCCAGGTGGGCCGGGGGCAGCTCGCGCGCGTCCTCCTTGTAGGCCTTGGACAAGGGAGACTCGCCGCCCAAGTACGCGTCGAATTCCCGCTCCTTTTTCGACGGGTCGCTCATGGATCTTCCGACAGCGCCTGCTTCAACTTGGCTACAGCGTAACGCAGCCGGCTCTTGACGGTTTCGGTTCCGACGCCGGTGACATCGGCGATCTGTTCCAGCCGCAGCCCGCCTTCCTCACGAAGCAGAAACGCGTCCCGCTGATCAGCCGGCAGGGATGCAATAAGGGCACGAAGACGTTCGCCCGTTCGTTCCGTCTCCAAACGGTTTTGCGGCCCGGGATCCGTGGCAGCGGTTTCCCTAGATTCGACAGCAGCAGCGTAGTCATGGCCGGGGTTTGCGCTGGCGGATCGGCGATAGTCGATGAGGCGGTTGCGGGCCATTCGGTAAAGCAGGGTAGTGAACTTGGCGCGCACGCGATAGCTGCCGCGACTGCGGATGAGGTTCGTCCACACGTCCTGGAACAATTCTTCCGCCACCGCGCGTTGCCCGCACTGGCGCAGCATGAATCTGAAAAGCGGTCCCTTGTGGCGTTCATACAGCAGTTCGAACGCGCGAACCTCGCCGTTCCGGTAACGGAGCATGAGGGCCTCATCGCTCTCCTCCCGCGGCATGACTTCAAAGATTAGCAGATCGCGCCGCGCGATCGCGCGTCGGCTCGAGGCCCGGGCGGGAGCATGATTTACCTATCACATATAAACGGGGCGGCACGTTGGAAAGGGTTCGCTCATGGCCATGGCTTATCCTTCCTGTTAGGCTCGCCCGGTATCTCGCGCCTCTGTTCGGGGTCAGTCCGTGGCCTTTTCCACAGGAAATCGAACTTTGCGCTCCCTGATCGAGTATCGCGCCGAAACCGCCGCGGACGAGGTCTTTGTCGTCTTTGACGATCTGAGCGGAGCAACGACTCGGGCGACCTTTCGCGAGTTCGACGCCGCGGCCAATCGGAGCGCGCACCTGCTTCTGGATCTCGGCTTGCAGCCGGGCGACCGGATCAATCTTCATCTCGGCAATTGCCTGGAGTTTCTCTATCTTTGGTTCGGAGCCGCCAAAGCCGGGATTGTGATCATGCCCACCAACACCCAGGCGAGCGTGGAAGAGCTTCAATATCTGCTCGACCACTCCGGCAGCCGGCTGATATTCACTCAAAGCGAGTTCGAATCCACGGCACGAGAGGCGCGGGAACGCTGCGCCAGCGTTGAAGACGTGCTTCTATGCGGTACCGGAGACCAGGGGGCGGAGTTTCGGGCGCGCCTGCTGGCGCAGCCGGACACGCCGCCGAATGAAGAGCCGCGAAGCGAAGACGTGGTGGCGATCATGTACACCTCGGGCACCACATCCAAGCCCAAGGGCGTGCTGGTGACCAATGCAAACTACATATACGCGGGGGAGACGGTGGCCAAGGCGATTCGCCTATCGCCCCGGGACCGGCATCTGACGGTGCTGCCGCTTTTTCACGGCAACGCTCAGTACTATTCCATCATGAGCGCCCTGGTCACCGGGGCCAGCATTGCGCTGACGGCGCGTTTCAGCGCCAGCCGCTATTTCGATCTGGCCATTGCCCATGGCTGCACCGTGGCCAGCCTGTTCGCCGCGCCGATCCGCATGATCCTGGCCCAGCCCCGCGCGCAAGCGCATCGTGGCAACGCGCTCAGAGTGGTGATCTTTGCCCAGAACGTCACCGCGTCCCAGCTCGAAGAGTGGGAGGAACGATTCGAAGCGCCTCTGCTGCAGCTTTGGGGCATGACCGAGACCATGGGTCCTCCGTTGATGAACCCCATAGACTTCGCCCGCGACAACATGAGCATAGGTTTCCCGGTGATGGGTTATGAGGTCGCGCTTGTCGATGACGAAGGCAAGCCGGTGAAGCAGGGGCAAGTGGGGGAGATTGCGGTCCGTGGCGAACCCGGCTGGACGCTGATGAAAGGCTATTTCAACAATCCGGAAGCGACCGCGAAAACGATCCGCAACGGCTGGCTCATGAGCGGAGACAATGCTCGCCAGGACGAGAAAGGCTATTTTCATTTTGTCGATCGCGCCAAAGACATGATCAAGCGCTCGGGAGAAAATATCGCGGCCAGTGAAGTGGAAGCCGTGATTCTCGAGCACGGTGCGGTTTTCGACTGCGCGGTCATCGGCGTTCCGGATCCAATCCGTGACGAGACCATCGTGGCCGTGGTGGTTGTCCGTGAAGGCAGGAGACTGACCGACGCCGAGGTGGTTGAATGGTGCCGGGAAAGGCTGGCCCGATTTCGCGTACCCGGACACGTGGTGTTCAAGCAGGCTCTTCCCCGCACCTCGGTGGGGAAGGTACAAAAACACCTTTTGCGCCGCGAATACAGGGGGCTCGCAGAGCGGGATTGACAATTAATGAGTGACCGACGTGCTGACCATCGCCCGCAGACACGGGCGGATTACATTCATTTTCTGGAGATTCCGACGCGCTGGCTGGACAACGACAATTACGGGCACGTCAATAACGTCGTCTACTACGCTTATTTCGATACCGTGGTCAACGAATATCTGGTGCGCGAAGGCGGTCTCGATATACACCGCGGCAGCGTCATCGGTGTGGTGGTCGAGACCATGTGCCGCTTTCACCGCTCCTTCACCTTTCCTGAGATCATCGATGCGGGAATGCGGGTTGGAGCGCTTGGAACCTCCAGCGTGCGTTACGAGATCGGGCTGTTTCACAAGAAGCGCGATGACGCCGCCGGGGTGGGACACTTTGTTCATGTCTTCGTTGACCGGCACACGCGCCGGCCTCGCCCGATCCCCGACGGCATCCGGACAAGCCTCGAAAGGCTGATGCCGAAAGCCGGCGCGTGAGGCAATCAGGCCTTGTCTCGTTTCATTTCCGATTTGAGACGATAAACCAGATCCAGCGCCTCGCGGGGACTGAGCGCATCCGGATCCACGTCTTCGAGCAGCGGCGCGAACGATCCCGCTCCCGTGCTTTCGGCGAACAGGTCAATCTGCCCCTCGTCACCGGTAAGGCCTGTTGCCCTGGGCTTGAGCTCGAGCTGCTCGAGAATTCCCCTGGCGCGCGCCAGCACCTGCTGGGGGACGCCCGCCAGCGCCGCCACCTGAAGTCCGTAGCTGCGATTCGCGGGCCCGGGAAGCACCTGATGAAGGAAGACGATGCGGTGACCGTGTTCCCGCACTTCCAGATGCACGTTGTCCATGGCGTCGAACTGCGACGGTAACTCGGTGAGCTCGAAGTAGTGGGTGGCGAACAAGGTGAAGGCGCGTACCTCTTGCGCCAGGTGAGCAGCGCAGGCCCAGGCCAGGGAGAGCCCGTCGTAGGTACTGGTGCCGCGGCCGATTTCGTCTATGAGGACGAGACTCTGCGCAGTGGCGTTATGCAGGATGTGGGCGGTCTCGCTCATCTCCAGCATGAAGGTCGAGCGCCCGCCGGCGAGATCGTCGCCGGCTCCGATGCGGGTGAAGATACGATCGACCGGCCCGATGCGGGCGTATTCCGCCGGTACGTAGCTGCCGATATGGGCGAGTAGGACGATCAGGGCCGTCTGGCGCATGAAGGTGGATTTGCCTCCCATGTTCGGCCCGGTGACGATGAGCATGCGCAATGAAGGGTCGAGCTTCAAATCGTTTGGAATGAAGGGCTCATCCAGAAAGTGCTCCACCACCGGATGGCGTCCGGCGACGATATGGATGCCGGGCTCGTCATCCAGATCCGGCTTGCGGTAGTCCAGCGCCTCGGCCCGCTCGGCAAAGCTGGCCAGCACATCGAGCTCGGCCAGCGCCCCGGCTGCGCGCTGCAGCTCGACAAGCGATTCGCCGATCGCGTCCAGCAGCCTTTCATAGAGCGCTTTCTCTTTCGCCAGGGCACGCTCCCGGGCGCTCAGAACTTTGTCCTCGAAAGCTTTCAGCTCCTGTGTCACATAGCGTTCCGCGCCCTTCAGGGTCTGCCGGCGAACGTAATCCGCGGGTGCCCGCTCGGCATGGCTGCGGCCAAATTCAATGTAATAACCGTGCACCCGGTTATAACCCACCTTGAGCGCGCTGATTCCGGTTCGCTCCCGCTCGCGTTTCTCCAGATCGTCGAGAAAGGCGTCGGCGTCGGTGCTCAAGCCCCTGAGCTCGTCGAGTTCCGCGTCATAGCCGTCCGCAATGACGCCGCCGTCCCGAATCAGCACCGGCGGGGTCTCGACGATGGCCCTCTCGAGCAGCGATCGGATGGAGGGAAACTCCGGCGCCCGCTCGAGTATGTCGACCATCAGCGGCGTGTCCAGCTCGCCGGCGAACCGACGGATCTCCGGCAAGACCTTGAGCGCGGTGCGGAGCTGGTCCAGATCCCGCGGCCTTGCCGATCGCAGCGCCACCCGCGAAAGAATGCGTTCCAGATCCCCGATTTGCCGCAGCAGGGCGCCAAGGTCGCTTTGCCGGGCCGAATCGAGCAGCGCCCCGACGCAATGGTGCCGGAGGATCAGATTTTCGCGCTTGCGAAGGGGCGCTCCGAGCCAGCGCCGCAGAAGGCGGCTGCCCATGGCGGTGGTAGTGTGATCGAGAATGTCCACCAGCGCCGTTCCGGGCTCGCCGTTCATGCTGCGCATGATTTCCAGATTGCGGCGCGTGTGGGCGTCCATAGCGATGCAGTCCTCCCGGCGCTCGAGCCTGAGGCTGCGAATGTGAGGCAGGGAAGCCCGCTGCGTGTCCCGGGCGTATTGCAGCAGGCAGCCTGCGGCCCCGACGGCGAGGTGCGCGGATTCGAGCCCGAAGGCGGCCAGATCCCGGGTGCCGAACTGGGCGCACAGCGCCCGCCTCGCGGCGTCGGTATCGAAATGCCAAGGCGGCATCCGCCGCACGCCGGGGCGGCGCTCGAGGCCCTCGAGAGCGGGCGCATCCTCGCTCAACAGCACCTCCGCAGGCTGCAGCCGTTCCAGCTCCGAAGTCACCGCCTCCGGGCCGTCGAGCTCGATGCAGGTGTATGCTCCGGTGGAAATCTCCAGAGCCGAGAGGCCGAAGCGGCCGTCCGACGCGTGCACCGCGCAGAGCAGGTTCTGCTGTCGCTCCTCCAGCAGGGCCTCTTCGGTGAGCGTGCCCGGCGTCACCACGCGCGTGACGCGCCGCTCCACCGGCCCCCGGCTTTCCGCGGGATCGCCGATCTGCTCGCAGATGGCTACCGATTCCCCCTGCCGGAGCAGCTTGGCCAGATAGGACTCCACCGTGTGCACCGGCACTCCGGCCATGGGAATCGGCTCGCCCCCGGACTGGCCGCGCCGGGTCAGGGCAATGTCCAGAAGCGAGGCGGCCCGCCGGGCGTCATCGAAAAAGAGCT
>DATIPL010000315.1:0-1753 GCA_035471965.1 Gammaproteobacteria bacterium | reverse complement strand
GACGGCACCCCCACTATCGGCGCGACCCGTTATCCTAATCTCTACGTCAATACCGGTCACGGTTCCCTCGGCTGGACCATGGCTTGCGGCTCCGCAAAGATCGTGGCGGACCTGGTCAGCAAGAAGAAACCCGAAATCGACCTGAACGGACTCACACTGGATCGCTACGATTGAGGCCGGCAAATGACCTGGGTGATTGGCGCGGCCGCCCGTGCTTGTTGTCTAATATTCCGCGTGCCGCCCGCCGCTGAAGCTTTCATAAGACCGGCCGCCGCCAGCGAGGCTGCGCAGTTGAGCGCGCTTGCGCTGCGATCCAAGGCTCACTGGGGTTACAGCGCCGCGTTCATCGAGGCGTGCCGCGAAGAGCTCACTTACGATTCCGATTACCTCGGGACCAACACCGTATTCGTCGCCGAATCTGACGCGGGCATCGTCGGTTTCTATGCACTCGAGCGCATTTCCGAGTCCGAGGCCGAGCTCACCGCAATGTTCGTCGAGCCGAAACACATCGGCCGCGGGATTGGATGCGCGCTCATCACCCACGCGAAGGAAACTGCTCGCGGGTCCGGGTTCAGGTCGATCATCATCCAGGGCGATCCCAACGCGGTGGCCTTCTACCAGGCCGCCGGTGGGGCGCGCTGCGGCGAGCGCGAATCCGGAAGCATTCCAGGACGCGTATTGCCGCTTTTCCGTATTCCTCTCTGAGCGCCGCCCGTTGTGTCGCAAGCGGATTTCCGCTATGAAAAGATATCCACGTTGAATACGGACCCGGCTCAGCATGTCAGGAAAGCTCATCGGCCTCATTCTCATAGTCGCGGGCGCAGTGTTGCTCTACTTCGGTATCAATGCCACCGAGTCACCGTTGGAAGAGCTGAGCCGCACGCTCACCGGTCGTTACTCGAATGAGACGATGATCTACCTGATCGCCGGCGGCGTTGCTGCGGTAGCTGGACTTGCGATGCTGATTAAGGGGCGTTAGACCATTGACGCGGCGTTGACCAGTTGCTGAAAATTTCCAACAAAGTTTCGATTCCCTCGAACGAAATCGAGATCAGCGCCATTCGGGCGCAAGGCGCCGGCGGCCAGAACGTCAACAAGGTCGCGACCGCGGTCCACCTTCGATTTGATATCCTTTCGTCGTCACTTCCCGATTCCTACAAAAACAGGCTTTTGGCTCTGAACGACCGGCGCGTTTCCAAAGAAGGGGTGGTCGTCATCAAGGCCCAGCGCTACCGCAGCCAGGAGAAAAATCGGGACGACGCCCTGGCTCGGCTGCAGGCGCTGGTAGAAAAGGTCACCGTTGCTCGCAAGAAACGCATACCTACAAAGCCGAGCAAAGGCGCAAAGAAGAAACGCCTGGACAGCAAGACCCGGCGAGGAAAGATCAAGACGCTGAGGGGCAAGGTGGCGTTCGAGCGCTGAACAACGCCCGTTCGGCAACGCGGATAATGAAACAATCTCAGTCCAAAAGGGGTCCAAGTTACTCGACTGTTCAAATTCGCGCAGAAGAGTCCACGGATCGGAGGCGCGCGCCCGCGAACACATGTAAGCTTGCCCACCGTTCGGATACACAGCCTGAGCTTCGCGACCATGCACATGAAATCATTAAGCTTAGTTGCCTTCGCCTGTGCGATTGCGGTCTTCTCTTTGGCTGCCTTCGCGGATCGATCGGAGAAAGTCCAGGCTGAGATTGACGCCATTTCCCAATACCTCGACAGCCATCCCGAGATGGCTATCGATCTGCGCGAAGTGA
>DATIPL010000314.1:0-6108 GCA_035471965.1 Gammaproteobacteria bacterium | reverse complement strand
TCACCAGCGGAAAGCGTTCTTTGATGATGCGCGTTGCTTCGATGAAGGCGCGGGCGTAATCATTGTGCGCCTCGATGCCGGTGGCAACGGCGAAGATGTTGGGATCGAAGACGATGTCTTCCGGCGGAAAGCCCACCTCCTCTGTCAGGAGCCTGTAGGCGCGCTCGCAGACGTTCACCTTTTGCTCGACAGTCTCTGCCTGACCCTTCTCATCGAATGCCATGACCACGACGCCGGCGCCGTAGCGGCGCACCAGTCTGGCTTGGTGGATGAAGGATTCTTCGCCCTCCTTGAGACTGATGGAGTTCACGAAGCCTTTGCCCTGCACGCACTTGAGCCCGGTTTCAATCACCGTCCATTTTGACGAGTCGATCATTACCGGCACCCGGGAGATATCCGGCTCCGCCGCAATGAGATTGAGGAAGCGTTTCATCACCGCCTCGGAGTCCAGCATGCCCTCGTCCATGTTGACGTCGATGAGTTGCGCGCCGTTCTCCACCTGGTCGCGGGCGACGGCCAGCGCCGCGTCGTAATCCTCTTCGCGGATGAGCCTGGCGAAGTGCGCCGAGCCGGTGACGTTGGTGCGCTCGCCGACGTTGACGAACAGCGTCTCAGGGCCGATGACCTCGGGCTCGAGGCCCGAGAGCCGGCAGCGAACGGGGAGGTCGGGGATCTTTCTCGGAGCGTGCCGCTTGACCGCATCGGCAATCAGACGCACGTGCTCCGGCGTGGTGCCGCAGCAGCCGCCGACGAGGTTGAGCAGGCCGTCCTTGGCAAACTGACCGAGCACCTCGGCCATATTTTCCGGCGTGTCGTCGTAGCCGCCGAACTCGTTGGGAAGCCCCGCGTTGGGATGACAGGAAAGGTGCGTATCCGCAACCTGCGCCAGCTCATCCACGTAGCCCCGAAGGTCCTTTGCGCCCAGCGCGCAGTTGAGCCCGATGGAAATCGGCCGCGCATGGCGCACCGAATACCAGAAGGCTTCCGCCGTCTGACCGGAAAGCGTTCGTCCCGACCGATCGGTAATGGTTCCGGAGATCATCACCGGCAGCGTAATGCCGTGGTCGTCGAAGTACTCGTCCACCGCGAACAGCGCCGCCTTGGCGTTCAGCGTGTCGAACACCGTTTCCACGAGGACAATGTCGGCGCCGCCTTCGATCAACCCGCGAAGCGCCTCTCCGTACGCCTTCTTGAGGCGATCGAAATCCGTGTTGCGAAATCCCGGATCGTTGACGTCCGGAGAGATGGACGCGGTGCGATTGGTCGGGCCCAGGACTCCGGCGACCAGTCGCGGCTGCGCCGGTGTGCGTCCGGTGGCGGCGTCCGCCGCCTCACGGGCGATGCGGGCGCCTTCGAAATTGAGCTCGTGCACCAGCGATTCCAGACCGTAGTCGGACTGGGCGATAGAGGTCGAGTTGAAGGTGTTGGTTTCGACGATATCGCAGCCTGCCTCGAGAAAGCTTTCATGAATGCCGCGAATCGCCTCCGGCTGAGTAATGCTCAAGAGGTCGTTGTTGCCACGAAGCTCCCTGGGATGATCGGCAAAGCGATCGCCGCGAAAGTCCGCTTCCTGGAACTTGAGCGCCTGGATCATGGTGCCCATCGCGCCGTCGAGGACGACGATGCGCTTTGCCAGCGTTTCGTGTAAGGCTTTTATTCTGTCTTCTCTATTCGACATGGTTCAGATGCTCAGCTTCTTCTCGTTCTCGTCGACGGGTTCCGTCTCTGCCCGAATGCCGAGAATGCGACAGATGGCCGTGGTGAGTTCCGACCTGTTGAGCGTGTAGAAGTGAAACTCCTGGATGCCCTGATCGGCGAGGCGGGTACATAGTTCCGCCGCCACCGTGGCGGCCACGAGCTGACGAACGTCGGGCGCCTCGTCCAGACCCTCGAACAGCGCGCTCAGCCAGTTCGGCACCTTGGCCCCGCACTTTTCGGCGAAGAACACGAGCTTGGAAAAATTGGTCACCGGCAGGATGCCGGGAACGATGGGCACCGAGATTCCCGCATCTCGCACCTCGTCGACGAATCGAAAGTAGTCGTCCACTTCGAAGAAGAACTGGGTGATGGCCCGGTTGGCGCCGTTGTCGATCTTGCGTTTCAGGTTGTCGAGGTCCGCTTTCGGAGACAGCGCGTCGGGGTGAACTTCAGGATACGAGGCGACGCTGATCTCGAAGTCGCCTATGGCTTTGATCCCGCTCACCAGCTCCGCCGCGCAGCGGTAGCCGCGGGGGTGCGGGCGGAAATGGCCGTGACCCTCCGGCGGATCGCCGCGCAGGGCTACGATGTGCCGGATTCCGGCTTTCCAGTAACCGGCGACCACTGTGTCGACGTCTTCGCGGGAGGCGCCGACGCAGGTCAGGTGCGCCGCCGGCGTGAGACTGGTCTCCTCGAGAATTCGCTTCACCGTGGCATGAGTTCGCTCGCGGGTGCTGCCGCCGGCGCCGTAGGTGACGGAAACGAAGCGAGGCGACAGAGGCGCCAGCTTTTCGATCGAGCGCCATAGCGTCTGCTCCATTTTCTCCGTCGCCGGCGGGAAGAACTCGAACGAGACCAGCGGTTCGGCCTTGATGGGCTTGAACGCCGGCTTCGGGCGGCGACGCAGCCGCTCGTATGCCTCACGGGCGCCGCTGCCGATGGCGCTGCCGTTTCTGGTGTTTGCTTTCATCACGCCACCTCGAGCTGGTAGTGGGCGCCAGCCTCTTTGTTTTGAGCCGCCGCCCACAGCGTTACGATGAGCTTGTCCTTTGATTTCTTCCCTTTGGCTCTCAAATGCTCGATGCGTAAGCCTTCGAGGCCCGTGGCCTTGCACCATCCCGCGACCTCCTCGTCGGTGAATCCCAGGCGCCTGTGGGCATATTCGTTGCGCAGAAATTCAAGCTGGTGGGGAGCGAAATCGACGATGAGCAGACGGCCGTCGGGACGAAGGACGCGCGCCGCTTCGCGAATGGCGGCGGCAGGATCGTCCAGAAAGTGAAGTACGTGATGGATGGTGACCACGTCCATGGATCCCTGCGGCACCGCCAGGTTGTAGATGTCGCCCTGGCGCACATGACAGTGCCGAAGGTTGCGTTTCTCCAGGTTGGACCGGGCGACCGCGAGCATCTCGCGGCTCAGATCGATGCCGAGCCCGCGGCGGACGCGATCGGCGAAGATCTGCAGGATGCGGCCGGTGCCGGTGCCGATGTCCAGCAGATCGTCCACGCGGCGGTCCTTGACCGCCTCGAGCATGGCCCGCTCCACCTCGGTTTCCGGCACGTAGAGAGAGCGGATGCGGTCCCAGCGGGGCGCGTTTTCCTTGAAGAACTGAGCCGCGGCCTCGGCGCGGGCGCGGCGCACGGCGTCGAGCCGCTCCAGATCCCGCGCCAGATACGTATCGTCACCCGGCAACTCGGCCAGCACCGCCCGGGCGAGATCGGCGCCCGGCCCCTGGTCGGCCAGGCGATAGAATACCCAGGTGCCCTCCTGGAAGCGGGTGAGCAGACCGGCGTCGCACAGCAGCTTGAGGTGCCGGCTGACCCGCGGCTGGCTCTGGCCCAGCACCTGGGTGAGCTCGGAAACCGTGAGGTCCGTGCGCGAGAGCACCGCGAGTATGCGCAGCCGGGTGGACTCGGCGGCGGCGCGAAGGCCTGCGAGTAGCTGTTCCACGCTCGGGTCCTCCGGGGGATGGTGAACAGGGTGGGTGGATTGAATAGAGATATAAAGATATCGTTATATTTGAATTTGTCAACCCGGGCCCTTCCCCGGATACTGCCGCCGCAGCCCTCGAGGCCACCCGGAATGCGACTTTCCCCCCGGGGGCGGCCCGCTCACGCGAAAGCCAGGGAGACCCGATCGCTCATGCCCAAGCTGATTGACCGGCCCACCCGGGTCGAGGCTGCCGGAGCGCCGCCCAAGCGCATCGACGAGTACGTCGGCCGGCTGAACTCCGGAGACGACCACGTCAGCATCGCCCACATGCGTTCACCCGGCGGCTGGAACGAGCCCGGGCAGCGGCCCGAGTTCGAGGAACTCACGCTGGTGCTCCGGGGCGCGCTCGAGGTGGAGCACGAGGGCGGCGTGATGCAGGTGCATGCCGGCCAGGCGGTGGTGGTTCGGCCCGGTGAATGGGTGCGATACAGCACCCCGGATCCGGCGGGGGCGGAATACGTGGCCGTGTGTCTGCCGGCCTTCTCCGTGGATGCGGCCCATCGTGATTGAGGCAGTCGCTGAGCGCGTCGACCAGTCGACGGAGCTCGTGTTCCTGCACACGGCCGCCGTCCACGTGCAGACATTCGACACGCTGTTACGCGAGCTGCGGCCGCTGGTCCGGGCCCGGCACGTGGTGCGCGAGGACCTGCTGTCCGCCGCGCAGCGCCATGACACCGATAATGCGTCGGTCAGGAGCGCGGTGGCTCACGCCATTGCAGACATCGGAGCGACTCCGGGCTCGGTGGTGCTCTGCACCTGCTCCACCATCGGCGGACTGGCCGAGGCGGCCGCGACATCGACCCCGGCCCGGGTCATGCGGGTGGATCGCGCCATGGCGGAAAGGGCGGTGGCGGCGGGTCCGAACATCCAGGTCGTCGCGGCGCTCGCGAGCACGCTTGTGCCGACGGAAACGCTGATTGTGGAAGCGGCATCCCGCGCGGGAGTGGACGCACGCATCACGCGGCTGGTGTTGGAAGATGCCTGGCCGCTGTTTCTGCAGGGCGACTATGAAGCTTATCTCCGGCGCATCGCCGACTCGATGAAGACGCTGAAGGACTGTGACGTGGTGGTGCTCGCCCAGGCGTCAATGGCGGGCGCGGCGGAACTTTGCCCGGGCCTCGCTGTGCCGGTGCTTTCCAGCCCGCGTACGGGGCTGGAATCGGCGCTGGCCGTCATGGACGCGTACGCGTCAAAAGCCGGAGCGCAATGAACTCCAGGCTGCGTCCACGAAGGCGCCTGATCACGCGGGGCTAGAGTGCTTTCCCCCGGCGGGCGGCTGAAACACTCGAATTCACGGGGCTCACCAAAATGACAGAAAAAGAATCCAGGCTTCAGATCAACCGCGGACTGAAAGGCGTCTATTTCGATCGATCGGCCGCCACCTATATCGACGGCCGGGCAGGCGAGCTTCGCTATCGTGGCTATTCCATTCACGACCTGGCCGAGCACTCGAATTTCGAAGAGGTCGCGTATCTTCTGACCCACGGCGAGCTTCCGGAAAAAACCGAGCTCGAAGCATTCGATGCCGAACTCAAAGCGGCCCGACGGTTACCCGAGCCCGTCTACGACATTATTCGCGTTATCAAGGACGCCCACCCCATGGACGTCTTACGCACGTCGGTGTCCGCGCTGGCCGCGTTCGATCCGGAGGTAGCGGATAACTCCCGAGCGGCGACCATCCGAAAAGGCATTCGTCTCACCTCGCAGGTGCCGTTGATCGTAACGGCCCACAATCACATCAGAAACGGCCGCGACCCCGTCGCCCCGAGCAGCTCACTGGGGCACGCAGCCAACTTCCTCTACATGCTCAAGGGCGAAGCGCCGAGCGAGGATTCGGCCAGTCTCATGGATACGGACATGGTGCTTCACGCTGAGCACGGTTCCAACGCGTCTTCCTTCACCGCGAGGGTGGTCATCAGCACCGAGGCCAATCTCCACGCCGCGGTGACGGCGGCAATCGCTTCGCTTTCGGGGCCGGCACACGGTGGCGCAGCGGAAGACGTCATGCGCATGGCGCAGGAAATCGGCGATCCGTCGAAGGCGGCGGAGTATGTGGCGAACAAACGCAGGAAGCGCGAAGCGGTGACGGGATTCGGTCACCGCGTCTACCGGGCGGAGGATCCGCGCGCGCGCCACATGCGCGAAGGCGTCGAACGCCTGTCGCGGGAGATGGGTCAGCCGCACTGGTACGAGATACTTCAGGCGCTGGTGGAGGCAATGAAGCCTTACGCCCGGCACGGCGTCAACGTCAACGTCGATTTCTACGCCGGAGTGGTCTATTACCTGCACCAGGTTCCCGAAGATCTGTTCGTGCCCATCTTCGCCATCGGCCGCGTTCCCGGATGGACCGTGCAGGTGCTGGAGCAGCTGGACAACAACATCCTTCTGCGCCCGTTGACGCTCTATAACGGACCCGGG
>DATIPL010000313.1:0-2297 GCA_035471965.1 Gammaproteobacteria bacterium | reverse complement strand
TTATAGAGGACGCCGGCCACTGGGTCATGTACGAACGTCCAGAAGCGTTCAATACCACCCTGCTCGAGCTGCTGGCCACGGCGGAAAAACGCTGATGGTCAACCCTCGAAGGTATTTCGAAGCGTGCCGACACCATCGATGGTGATTTCGATGACGCTGCCGGGCTTCATCGAGCCCGCACCTACCGAGGTACCGCAGGCGATGACGTCACCCGGAAGCAGCGTCATATCGCCGGAAATATGGCTGATGATCTCCGCCGGAGTGAAGACGAAGTCGCTGACTGAGTAATTCTGTCTTTCCTCGCCGTCCAGCACGGATCGGATAGTCAGCGTGCCGGGATCCAGACCGGTGGCCACGACGGGCCCCATGACGCCGAAGGTGTCTGCCGCCTTCGAGCGCACCCACTGTTGCATGATCGGGCTTTTGTTCAGTATCTCGATGGAGGTGACGTCGTTGATACAGGTGACCCCGAAGAGATAGTCGAGCGCCTTATCGACGGTAACGTCACGGCAGATCTTGCCGATGACGAGACCGAGCTCACCTTCGAATATGATCTTGCCGTCGTAGGCCTTCGGTCGGCGTATGGGCTTTCCTGTCGGGTGAAACGAGCTGTTGGCCTTGAGCAGATACATGGGCTCGTCCGGTACGCTGCCGTTCATCTTCTTGATCAGCGCATGCAGGTTGTGGGCGAGCGCCACCATTTTGCTCGGCTCGACGGGCGTGAGCAGCTCTACCTCCGCCAGGGCAACCGTGTCACCGGTCGCCCGGGGCGAAGCGAACATATCGCCCTCGTATACCTTGAGGGTGTCGCCTTCAAGCTGTCCGAAATGGACCTTCCCGTGGTGACGGAACCGTGCCCAATGCGTCATTCTTTCTCTCCCATGATTCTGCTGCTCGATTCAGCGGCCCGCGCTGGTCACGCCTCGACGCAGGACCCCCGGCGGGAGTCATTTTACGCCAGCCGCCTGCGCACAGGGTCAAACTGTGCAAATTTCTGCGGCGCGGTCCGGACGCCGAGCGCCGCCGAACCCGGGGCCCGCGCGGACTGCCCGCGGGCGCCGGTGGCGCACGCTGTGGGACCCTGTCTACTGCGCCAGGTTCTCGACCGCAGCGAGAAGCCGGGTGGATTCATCGAAGTCGGTGGCGCAGGGTTTGTCGCTGCGATGACGGAGGAAGGCGCTTGAGCCTGAGATCAACTCTCGGCGAGATGCACGCAGCCGATTTCGAACCCCGGATTTGCCTGCCGGTATTGCTCGCGCTGGCGCTCTGCCTTGCAAATTTGATTTCAGGCAGCGATGCGCGCGCGGCGTCCGCTACCGAGCCCAAAGGGGTCGAGAGCATGCGCGCGCTGGCGCTGGAGCTGCTGCGCGCCCAGGACTACGACCGATCCATCGCGGTCTATCGCGAGATCGCCAGGCAGACGCCGAATGACGCCCGATCCCACTACGATCTCGCCGCCGCGCTCTCCTTTGTCCAGCGTTACGAGGAGGCGGCGCCGCCCATTCATGCCGCCATCCGGCTCCGGCCCGACGACCTCGAAGCGCAGGAAATGGCTTCGCTCATCTTCCTGAAGCTGCGATGGTACGAGCAGGCGTTCGAGGCCACCCTGAGATCGGCGGAACTGGGCGAGCCCACCGCCATGTTCAGCCTGGTGAACCTGTACGAAAAAGGCCTGGGCGTCACCGCGAACGCGGATAAAGCGGTCTACTGGGCGATCAAGGCGGCGGAGCACGGCCATCTCGGAGCGATGGCGCTGCTGGAGGACGCTTTCCGAAACGGTCGTCTGGGCAGGCACATCGACGAAGAGAAGGCGGAAATGTGGGCAAAACGGCTGCGCGAGGCAAAGTCAGCGCAGAAATGATTGAATAGGGCCCGAGCAAATGCGGCGACGTTCGCCGCCGCCGTCGCCTTTCATGCGCTGTTTCAATGCTGGTACAGCCAGATTATCGACATTGGCCCTATGCGCCATGGAATGCGGCTTTTAGCTTATGCGGCCCGGCGCGGCCGGGAGTTTTCATGCGCGGAGGTTGAGTCATGCTGATTGGCGTTCCCAAAGAAATAAAGGTCCACGAGTACCGGGTGGGGCTCACGCCGCAAAGCGTTCAGGAAGTGGTCCACCATGGCCACGACGTCATCGTGGAGACGGACGCGGGCCTCGGAATCGGCTCCGGCGACGAGGACTATGAGGCCGCCGGGGCGACCATCGTCTCCACGGCAGCCGAAATTTTCGACAGGGCAGAGATGATCGTCAAGGTCAAGGAGCCCCAGGCGAAGGAGCGCGCCATGCTGAAAGAAGG
>DATIPL010000312.1:0-2105 GCA_035471965.1 Gammaproteobacteria bacterium | reverse complement strand
CGCGGGATGCCGTGTTGCCTGCCCGTTGTGCGAGTATTCGGGCGAACCGCCTGGCCGCGGCAAACGTCGACCACGCCAGGATTCGGATGAATCGTTCCTCGTCGCGGTCCGCGCCCAGGATGTCGCTGACCATCTTGTCGGTGACGCGGTAGGACGCCTTCGCGAGGACGACGGCCAGGCGGGCGATCGCTTCCTCGTCACCGCTCAAGCCCCGGACGTCGGCGTCGATCCAGCGGCCGTCCAGCGGCATAGGCTCACCGTTCCAGGCGTTCAGCGACCGGGTCACCGCTTCCCGGACCCAGGGTGAAATGACCTTGGCGCCCTCTCTTTCCACCGCCGCGGCGTATCGGGATACCGCGTCGGCGACGCGGGGATTGGGCCTGGCCCATTGCATGTCGGCGGGCAGATCGGCCGGCGGCAGCAGGTCCAGCGAACGCCCCGGAAGCAGCGGCAGCCGCCGGGTCACGGTGAGCTCCGAGCCGAAGAGACGGAGCGCCCAGGCCTTGACCCGTCTGATCCCGAAGGGGGCCGATACCGGCGAGTCCTCCATCACCACGTGACTGAAGCGGTTGATGTCGCTCATGGCCATCAGCGTGCCGATGACCTCCGGCATCTGCTCTGCCGTGAAGCGTGTTTCCGGAGTCTCACCGTCGTGGGACGTCGCGATTGCCCTGACCCATTCGAGCCGCCGGCGCAGTAAATCGTCGGCCGCATCCAAGTCCTTTCGCGCGAAGATGTCGTTGGCCGCCTCGTGCTCGCCGGCCGCGTGCACCAGGCTGATCAGCATGTCCTCGCAGTACGGACAGTCGTTGATCTGCGAAAGCACGGCGGTTATCGCGTCTTTGGTCGTGCGATCGACTGTGTCGGCAACCAGCATCGACTCGCGTCCCGCGGTCCAGATGGCCGCCATGAGCTCGGGCACCCTGGAGCGGCTGGTCAGGGATCCGTTGCGGAAGAAGTCGTCCCGGATCATGTCGTAGACCTCCCTGGTCAGGCCCTCGGCCTTGCGGCTCGGCACCGCCGAGACGTAGCGCATGGTCTGCACCGACAAGGTGTCGAACAGCCAGTCTCTGAGTTTTGATGGCAACATGTCTTTTCTCCTGCTCAGGTTCAACGATGGAATCCACGGTCGTGAACCTAAGCGGCGAATCGACACCCAGCTAGTACAATTTTTATACTGGCTCGCAACCAGGGCCGCCATTAGAGTTTGTGCCATGAAGGGATACGGCCAATTCTGCCCCATCGCCAGGACCTCCGAGATCCTCGGGGCGCGCTGGACGCATCTGGTGATCCGCGAGCTCGGCGCCGGCAGCGAAGCGTTCAACGACCTGCGCAAAGGCCTGCCGCTGATGTCGCCGTCGCTGCTGTCGGCGAGGCTCAAGTCCCTGGAAGCCGCGGGCGTGGTCCGGCGCAGCGAAACGGAGGCGGGCGTTCGCTATACCCTCACGGACGCAGGGCGGGAGCTCAAGCCTATTCTTCTGGCCATGGGAACGTGGGGCCGTCGCTGGGCGCGCACCAGGCCCGGGAAGGAAGAACTCGACCCGTCCGTGCTGATGTGGGACATCCACAGGACGATGAATGCCGGCTACTTCGGGCGCACGCGCACCAATCTGTTGTTCGAGTTCCGCGATTACGCGGCCAGATACCGGCGCTGGTGGCTGTTGATCGAAGACGGCGATGTGGATGTCTGCGTGAAGGACCCGGGATACGAGGTCGACCTGCACATTCTGACCGACGTGAAGACGCTGACCGGCATCTGGATGGGCGAAATCGACCTCGGTCCGGCGATACGCAGGAAGCTGTTGCAAACATTCGGCCCCGCCAGGCTCGAGCGCGACATTTCGAAGTGGCTCGGCAGGAACTACTTTGCAGATGTGAAGCCCGCCGTCTCGTAAAGAAGGGAGTCAGAGCCTTTGCACCAGGTTTACAAAATCCAACGGTGAAAACAGCTTCTTCATCGAGGTCGCCGTATCGACGAAAACGTTTCGATTCTAGATTCGGTTCACGGGCTCCCATCGCTTTTGGAGCGCCGCCGCGGTGAAGCACTGGGATCATGCGGTACCGGCGGAAGGTGTCGATCTGGGCGTCTGGATGGACGCGCAAGC
>DATIPL010000311.1:0-6037 GCA_035471965.1 Gammaproteobacteria bacterium | reverse complement strand
GATCGACGTGCTGGCGGGCTTCATCGTCGGCTTCGACAACGACACACTTTCGACTTTCGAACGCCAGAAGCGATTCATTATGGATGCCGGAATCCAGGTTTCGATGGTGGGGTTGTTGACGGCTTTGCCCCGAACTCCGCTTTACCAGCGGTTGAGGCAAGAGGGGCGCCTGATCGACGAAGCCGACCATGGCGATAACACGGGCACCGGAACGAACATTCTTCCGAAGGGCATGGGCTACGAAGAAATGGTGGAGGCCCACAAGAGGCTTTACCGCCGCCTGTTCAGCGACAAGAACATCGCCGCCCGGATCCGCAACAAGATGCGTCACCTTCGTCGCCCCGCGTATCGCAGCGGCTATCCCCTGCCTCAAGGGCTGGCAATCGTCGCGCGGCTTGTCACCCGGGGCGTCGTTCCGGGCGGAGCGAGTCGCTGGTTCCGTTTCCTCGGCACCTTCATCACCAGCCGCCCGCGCGCCTGGGCGCAGGTGATCAGCGACTGGATCGCCGGACTCGCGATGCAAAACTATGTTGCAAGGCGGTTCGGCATCGATCCAAGGCGAGAGCTGGACATGGCGCGCGCCGCGTTGGCCTATCTGCGGCGCCACTGCGCGCCTTCGTTGACGCGCGGCACGTTGACAGTGACGACCAGCGCAACGGAAAGCGGCGCGCATGTGCGCCTGCGGCTGTCGGGCTTCGTCGAGCCGAAAATCTTCCTTCGCGCCGGCCGCAGACTCGAACGGCTGCTGCGCAAGTCGGCCGTGTGCCTCACGCTGTACATTGACGACCTCGCGGAAGGACAGAGGCCGCACCTGGACCGTCTCCTGCGCCGGCTCGCGCAGCACGGGGATCGCGTATGCCTTAGAATCAAGCAGACTTTGCTGCCGGCGCTTTCCGTGGACTCGTCGGTATTTCATCTGGTGCTCGAAGATGCTTGAGCATCCGGCGGCCTCACCGGACTCGCATTCGAACGCGAGCCCCCGTATATGCCGGCGGACTGATAGCGTGGATCGATTGGACGAAGGCTGCATCAAGTTCCGCCTGCACTGTGTCAGGGACAAGCCGCCCTCTGGGATTCGTTCTCTCGTCCATTGGCGGAACAAGCTTTATCAGGCGGGACTCATAGGCGCGTATCCGAGCGGCATCGGCTACGGGAACATCAGCGTGCGCTCCGAGGGCGGATTCGTGATCTCGGGGAGCGGAACCGGAAATCACAAGACAGCGTCTGCCCGCCATTTTACCCGTGTCACTGCTTACTCGATTGAGCAGAACGCCGTCCATTGCCGTGGACCGGTCAAAGCAAGCTCTGAATCGCTGACCCATGCCGCAGTGTACGAGGCGTCGCCGGCGGTCATGGCCATCGTCCACGCACATCACAAGGGCATCTGGGACGCCCTGCTCGGCAGGACCAGCGGGACGGCGGTCGAGGCGCCTTACGGCACGCCCGAGATGGCCAGGGAAATTGGAAGACTGTTCAGAGAGACCGACATGGAGAAGCGCAGTTATTTTCTCATGGGCGGTCATGAGGAAGGCCTCGTCGGCTTCGGCGGCTGCATTGAGGAAGCTTCGCGGGTCCTGCTCGAGTTGTTGCGAGTCTGGCAACGGAAAGGAGAGGTTTCCACAGGAAACCGATGAAACGTCGAAAGGAGCTCGTCCCTCTTTCCCGGGAGCACAATCGGGCCCTGCTGCTCGCCCGCAGCGGCCGCCGCGCCGCCCGAACGGATGATCCGCGGCAAATCAAGCGTGTCTGGGAGCACCTCGACTCGGTGTACCGCGGCGAAATGCGCGCCCATTTTGCTACGGAGGAGAAATTGATTCTGCCGCTGCTGAGAGACCTGGGAGAGCAGGCTCTGACCGAACGGCTGCAGCGTGAGCACCGCGCAATAGCCCGCAATATTGAAAGTCCGGCGTTGTGGACACGCGATCGGCTGTCCTCGCTTGCGGACGTCTTGTATCAGCACGTCCGTTTGGAGGAGCGCAAAGTGTTTCCTCTGGTGCAGCACCACGCGGATCCGGATCTGCTCGCCGCGCTGGCGAGACACCCCGACACTCACGACCCCCCGCAATAAAGAAGTCAGGAAAGGGGACGCGCGAGTAATTTCTCTACGAAATCGGGCGCGTCCCCTCGGTCCCGTGGGTTCGGTCAATCCCGCAGCCGGCCAATCGACCGACAGTCAAACCGACACGCGGGATGCCGGCCGGCTCCCGATCGCGGCGAAGCGCCGCATCGTCAATTCCCGGGCCCTGCTCAACCCGCCGTGGCCGGATCGATGATCGCCGACACTTCGGCGACCTTATCCGCCGGAAAGCCTCCGGCGCAGGCGTGCCTGCGGATGGCGTCCGCGCTCTCGGCCTCGTGCACGCAGTAAATCTTGTCCCCGGCGACGTAGCTGGTGATCCAGGTGTAAGGTTCCCCTAAACCGGCCACCACCTCGTTGGACTTGGACGCGATCTCCTTGAGCTCCTGAGCGCTCAGGGTATCGGCGCCGGGGATGTTCCGCTCGATGATGAATTTCGGCATCGTTCGACTCCTCCATATGATGATCTGCGGCGACAATCCTGCCGCGGGCCCGATGGACGGCCCGTGGGCGAAATCGAACCGGTGCATCACTCGCCGTCAAACGGTTGCGCACACGGTCTCCGCCGAGGCTGGAAGTCCGGCCGTGCGGCCGAGAAGCGAGGGAGGGAAAGCAAGGTGGGCGTGAGCATCCGCCTGCTCGGAAAGCCCGGAATCCTGAACGAGCGCGGAGAAGCCCAGGCGGTCCGCGGGCTTCAGTCCTGGGCCCTGCTGGCCCGCATCCTGCTGTCGGAACGACCCGTCCGCCGGCGAGAGCTGGCGTCGGAGCTTTTCCCGCAGGCGGTGGACCCGCTCGGCTCGCTGCGCTGGTGCCTGGCCTCTCTGCGGCGGGCGCTGGGATCGGCCGAAGCGCTGCGCGGCGATCCCGTTGAGAGCAACCTTCCCGAGGGCACCGAGGTCGACGTCCGTCAGCTTAGAGAAGGCCATATCGATACGGGTGCTCTCGGCGATCTCCTGCAGGGGATGGAACCCCAGTGCGGTCCGGAGTTCGCCACCTGGCTGTTGATCGAGCGGCAGAGGATCGCGGCGCTCATCGATGCGCATATCCGCCAGGAAACCATCCAGGCGGTGTCTGTCGGAGACTACGACCGGGCGATTCGGCTGGCGGAGCGCGGCGTGCGGCGACTGCCCCTGGATGAAGGGGCTCACGTGCTGCTGGTCAAAAGCCTGACTCTGGCCGGAAGGCACGAGGCGGCGATGGATCATGTGGAAGCGACCGAGACGGCGTTTCTGGACGAGCTGGGAGAAAAGCCGTCGGCGGCGCTTCGCAGCGCAGCGCGACGGACGATTGCCGCGCCGCCGGGAGGCGTGTCCCCCGATGCAGTGGTCAGGTCCTTGCTGGAGTCGGGCCGGGCGGCCCTCTCCGCCGGCGCCGTGGATGCCGGGCTGGATTGTCTACGCAGGGCCGCGGCGGACGCGGAGAAGGGCTCCGATTCTCGACTCCGCGCCGGAACGCTGCTGGAGCTGGGAACGGCGCTGGTGCATTCGGTCCGCGGGTACGACGACGAGGGATCGATACTGCTTCGTCAGGCCATCGATCGGGCCAGGGAGAGCTCCGATCCGCGGACCATGGCCGCCGGCCTTCGCGAGCTGGGGTACGTGGACGCGCTCGCCGGGCGTCGGCCCGCCGCCGCCGCTCATCTTTCAAGAGCGCTCGAGCTCGCGGACGGCGATGAAGACAGTCTCGCCGGCATTCACAGCGTCATCGGGTTCAATCTGGTGGACTGGAATAAAGTGTCCGAAGGCCTCGAGCACTACGCGCTGTCGCTGGAACATGCCCGAAGCGTCGAGAACTCGAGGCGCGAAGCCTGGACCCTGGGCCTGGGCGGCTGGGGACATCTGCGCGCGGGTCGCCCCGAGGTTGCAAAAGCGTGGCTCAGCGATTGCCTTGCCATCGTCGATGACCTGCGCTGGGTGGCCTTTCGTCCCTGGCCGCTGGCGGTTCTTGCCGAAGCCCGGCTCGGGCTCGAGAGCGATCCGGGCGCGCTTCGGCCGGAGCTCGAAGAAACCTTCGCCCTCAGCTGCCAGCTCGCGGACCCGTGCTGGGAAGGCGCGGCCGCCCGCACCCTTGCACTGGCCCATGCAGCGGGCGGCGACACGGCCTCCGCAATCGATCTGATCATCGAGGCGCGGGAACGCTGCACCCGCGAAACCGACACCTATGTGGCCATGCACGCTGCCATTCTCGCCAGCCACGCCGAGATTGCCCGGGGCGCGGAGCGGCCGGCGGAGTCGGACCTGATCGCCCGGGAGCTCCTGTCGCTGGCGGCACGGGCGCACATGGATGGCTACCTGAAACAGGCCCTGAACTTCATCGGCGAGGCGTAGCAGAAGGTGTCAGCAGCGCTTCACCTGAACCATCGACGCGCGCCTCGGTGCTTCGTCACGATTTCGAGGCGCATCAGAATGGCGAAGCACGTCCATCAGGTGGTGCTACCCGTCACTCCAACGAGCTTCGAAGTGTGTCGCCGCACGGCCGTGGAGACGGACCCGCGCCGATGCGAGAGGCAGGCAAAGTTCGGCGCGAGCACGAGGCGCTTGCCTTCGTCGAGTGCATCGCCGATGTCATGAAACCCGGCAAGCTCACCTGGTTTTCCCGGAGCGCCAACCTCGGGGAAAGCGAAACGGTGTTGTTCTCCCGGATCATTCACGCGACGCGATCGCGTCGACGAGAAAATGCTGACCGATCCCCGTATCGCCGGCATGGATCCGGAATCCATGCCTTCAGACAGCAGGCGCACGCTGTGTGTGGTTCCGAAGTTTCGACGGAACTCTGAGCGTACAATGCGCCGGCATAGCAGGACTGATAGGATTAGTGATCGAAGTTGCGGGTCTGTTCATACTGTCCCGTAACTCCGGGTGACCGGAAGACAACACGTTCTGAAGGGAGGAATCATGGTGAACCATAGATTCGGAGACGACGACGACAAGCCGGGCGCGGGCTCGGACAAGAAGCCCGGGGAGGAAGAAGGCCGGAAGAAACCGGGCGGCGGCCCGGGGACCGATCCCTCGCGCTGGTGGGAGTCCCGCGAGCCTGCCTCACCGCCGAGACCTCCGGCCGAGCCTCCCGGGAGGGAAGAGCGACCGTCCTGGGAGCCCCGCGAGGATGTGAGAAGGCCGACCTGGGAGCCGCCGCGACCACCGGTTGAGGTCCCCCCCGAGCCCGCGGCGGCGGCGAAGCCGAAGAAGAAAAAGGCTGCAAAGAAAAAGCGGGGGAACAAAAAGGCCGCTAAGCGCAGGCCCAAGAAGAAGACCAGGAAGAAGGCCGGCAAGAAAAAAGCCAAGCGTAAAACGCGTAAGAAAGCGGCGAAGAAAAAAGGCCGGAGAAAGAAGTAGTCGTGATTTGAAAGGGGGGCGCACTCATACGTCGCGCTGCAGAGCGTCGATGATGAGTGCGTCGCCTCTTCCGTTCAAACCGGCGGCCGGTTTCTTCAAAGGTTCGACCCGGACGGCGTGACCAATCGTCATGGTGTGGATACCTGCTGTTTGTCCACCCGGTTTTTTCCCACTTCACCGCTCAATCTAGGCCTGTTGAGATCCGACCGGCGTTGTCTCATGCTGTGAGCTTGCGGTGCCGTTACGCGAGCGCTTCACTGGTCCTTCGGACGGCGCCCGCCAGAGCCCAATGATCTCCACCCGCCGCGGGAAATTTTCGAGCCTGTCCGCGGGCATTCCGCGGCAAAGCAGCGTTTGCGCGTCCGTTTCGCCGGTCGCGCGAGCAAGGAGTCTGAAGCAATGATTTCATTCAGCGTGAACGGGAAACCGGTATCGATCTCGGCCGGGCCGGGCACTCCGCTCCTGTGGGTCGTCCGGGAGCACCTGGGACTCACCGGCACCAAGTTCGGCTGCGGCGCGGGGTTGTGCGGGGCCTGCACGGTTCACCTGGACGGTCGCGCGGTGCGTGCGTGCCAGACGCCGCTCGAGTCCGTCGAGGGCGCATCGGTCACCACCATCGAGGGTC
>DATIPL010000310.1:0-2731 GCA_035471965.1 Gammaproteobacteria bacterium | reverse complement strand
TTGCGTAAATGAAACTCTACGAGAACCTAACGGCGAACAATTCTCTGGAGGCTGATAGGATGCACGTGAAGTCATGCTGCGGCTTGCTCATCATTTAACGTCCGTGTTACCTATTTCGTCTGACACGTCATCAATCGCCGTCAGCGGCTCTAACCGTTTCGGGAATCCACGCCGAACCAGCAGCGTCAATACAGATGTTGCATGGCCTTCCTCAACGTGCAACGTCGCGTTAAGCCCATTTCCACATGCAATGGGAAATTTCCCCGCCAAGTAGGCCTAATTGATAGGCAGGAATGACGCAGCGTGCAGAATTCTCCCTGTCTTTCTAATAGGTAAGCCGGACCCGGAAAAGCGCCCGCAAGATACCCCTCGGTCGAATGAGCATAGCCCAGGGGAGTACCCTGTTCTGTTCCGCCACGCAACTTCAACTCGCACCGAGGGACTTTCCGGATCACCTTCCTCCTTAGTCCTTCTCATAGGTCCGGCAGAGCATTCCGTACGAACTTCAAGCTCTAGACCTTTGGCTCGTCGAATGTAGAGATAGCCGGCTCATGACTCTCTCTCAATACCGGCCCACCATGACGGAGTTCCGGCCTAAACGATTTAATCAACATTTTCTATTAAACCGTTACTTGGTGCTTGGTCAACTTTTATCAGTAGGTTCGAAGCGCCCACACCACCACAATCCCCACCACCATTGTCGCCGGCAGATTCCGCGTCGCAAAGGCGACGCCCAGGGCGATTGCCGCGCCGATCCACTCGTCGGGGCCGCCCCTTGCCAGCAACACCGCGACGAGGGAGACGATCAGGCATCCCGGCAGCGCATTGAGTCCCCGCGCCCATGGCCCGGTGGCCGGAACGTGCCGGCCGAGCACGACGCCCAAGAAGCGGATGGAGAAAGTCGCCGCGGCGAGCAGCACGGTGATGAGCACCGGATCAGACATTCGGCTTCACCGCGGCGGCAACCGCACCGGAGACCCCGCCGAGAACGATGCTCCATGAGGCATCGAACCACTCGAGCCGGGTGGTCATGGCAACGACGGCAATGGCCGTCACCCACGGCAGTAAATCTGAACGGCCGCGCCACAGGGCGCGCGCGATGGCGATGAATGCCGCGGTGAAGGCGAAGTCGAGGGCGTATTCCTCCGGGTCGGGGATACTCGCGGCGAACAGCACGCCGAGCACGCCGGTCATCACCCAGACCACAACGAGCGTGAGGCCGGCGCCCACCAGGAACCAGTAACCCACGTCCTTCCCCTGGGAGCGTTCCGCCAGGGTCAGCGCCCAGTTCTCGTCGGCGGAAAGATGCGCGCCCAGCAGGCGCTGCCACAAAGGGCGCCCCATGAAGTAACTGCGCACCGATGCGGTGATGAGCAGCAGCCGCAGGTTGAGCGCCACGCCGGCGATGAACGCCGCCGCGATTCCGGCGCCCGCCGCCAGGCGCTCGACGGCGACGATCTGCGACGAGCCCGCGAAGACCAGCACGCCCATGAGGCCGGTCTCTGCCCAGTTGAACCCCGCCTGGGAAGCGAGCAGGCCGAAGGCGAGCCCGTAGGCGGCCACGCCGATGGCCAGCGGCGCGATGGCGCGGGCGCCGCTGATCGCCTCTTTTTGCGCTGCGCTATGCATGCCCGCTCGTATCCATCAGCGCCAGGAAGAAAGGATCAGCGCCGGAACGACTGGATCCGACTCTGAACGTCCCCGTTGATGCTGATTAAGAGAAAAGAGGCCGGAGCGCACCGCTGCGCCAAGCTCACGAGGCCTTTGTGGGGCTCGAACCGCGTCGTTGGATTGATCCCGCCAGCGAGAACGCAGGAGATCCTCGGAGAGGCCGACATGACGTCCGTTGCCGGAATTCAGAATCCTCGAGCGAAAAATCGTGCTGAAAATCGTCAAGACAAACTAATTGCTTTTGCCACTTTCCCGGGAAACTTCGCCTTCCCGGCTCGACCCGGTTCGTCGCTGCGCCTCCCTGATCCGTTGCTCCAGTTCGCTCAGGCGCCGCACCTGCTTCTCCATGATGCGCTCGGACCGGGCCAGTACCTGCTTGTGCCGGGTCGAATAGGTTTTCATCGACCCGAGCAACGTGCTTTGCGCGGAATCCGAACGTTCGACGAATTGCTTGAAAGTGCCGCCCGTCAGAGAGCTGATCCAGTGGAGATATTCCTCGAGCGCGGCCCTGACTTCGCTGTGCAGGCGTTGAGCGTCGGCACGCATCTCCTCCAGCTTCGAGCATTCCGCACCGCTGAACGACAGCTCCGCGCCGTTTTCCTCGAACCCGTCCATTTCCTCCATGCACTTGTCGAGCTGTCGGATATGATTCTCGAATGCCTCATTGAACTTTTCGAATTCCATTGCGAAAAAGGAATCCAGATTTGCATTGTCCGATTCGGCATGGGCGACGTTTCCACTCAGCGAGAGCAGAAGAATGGAAACGAGCGATGTGATCGGCGTGACGTCGGTTTGGTTTCGCATCATGGCTGTTCGAGAGAACTCTTGCGTATCCTAACCGAAGAAACGTTTCACAGCGGCAGCGGCCGAGCTGTATTAAAATTTCGTTTCCCATTCCGTTTCTCTACAAGCATGACTGGGTGCGTCGAGCATCAGCCGCCCGCACCGCTGCCTCCAGCCGGACGCTCAGTGACTCGATGGCCTCTACCGCGGACGGCTCGCGCCCGTAACAGGCGGCGACGAACCGGCGCGTGATCTCTTCCACCGGCGCGCCGGCGAG